>JAFDDG010000023.1 GCA_019310965.1 Deltaproteobacteria bacterium | reverse complement strand
ACGTTCTGGATCTTCTGCGGCGCCGCCGCGGGTGTGAAGTTCGTCGGCATTCTCGCCTCGATGTACCGCTGGACGATCCTGCTGCGCGGCCAGTCCATCGAGCTGCCGTTCCGCCACATCTTCGGCTCGTTCCTGATCGGGCGCTTCATCGGCACCTTCCTGCCGAGCACCGCCGGCCTGGACGGCTACAAGCTCTTCGACGCGGCGCGCTTCAGCGGGCGCACGGTGGAAGTCACGGCCACCACCGCATTGGAGAAGGTGATCGGCGTCTCCGGCATCTTTCTCTCCTTCCTGGTCGCCCTGCCCTTCGGCATCAAGATCTTCGGCGAGAACGCCGGGACGATTGCCGTGCTCACGATTCCCGTGTGTGCGGGCATCATCGGCGGCCTGTTGCTGGTGCTCTGGTACCCGGGCATCGTGCAGTGGCTGCTGACGCAGCTGCCGATTCCGGGCAAGGCGCGGCTCGAAGGTCTCGTGATGCGCATCGCCAACTCGGCCGCCGCCTACCGAGACAAGCGCACGCTGGTGCTGACGGCGTTCGTTCTCTCGTTCATCGTTCACTTCTCGACGGCGGCGATGTACTACTTCACCGCGCTGGCGATCGGCGCGCAGAACGCGGAGTTCTGGCCGATCGCCTTCGGCTCTTCGATCCAGATCCTGGCCACCGTGCTCTCGCCCTTCACCATCGCGGGTGAGGGCATCCGCGAGGCGGCGCAGTACGCACTGCTCGGCAACATGATCGGACCGGCCAACGCGATCGTCTCCGCCGCCCTCGGCTTCTGGGCTGCCGAGGCCATGACGCTCTTTGGCGGGGTCTTCTGGTGGGTGCGCCGGAAGAGCTACAAGCCGGCCTACTGCCTCGTCGACGGCCAGCAGGTGGACTACGAAGAAGCGGCCATGGCGGCGATCAGCCTCGAGACCGACGAAGAGCGTGCCCGGCGCGGCGCCCAGGCTCCGGCGCAGGCGCCGCCGCTGGCCGCCCGCGCGCGGCTCTCCGGAGCCCTCGGCTTCGGTGCGGGCGCCCTGGCCGGCCTCGGCATTGGCCTCATCGAAGCACTGGTGATCGGCGGTGGCGGCTTCGGAACCGAGGCCCAGGTTCTCTGGTACGGGCCGGTCGCCTACGCGCTGATCCTGGGCGGCCTGGGGCTCGTGGGCGGCATCGCGCTCGCCATCCTGCCCATGGATCTGGATGAGATCCGCGGCTGGACGCCATCGCTGGCACTCATCGGCACGGGGGTCCCGTTTGGCCTGGCGATCACGGTCTTCCGGGTGCGCCGCGACGTCTTCGCCGAGCAGATGCCTCCGCTGCCGGTGCTGCTCGGCATCCTGGCGGCGTTCGGCGTGGTGGCGCTGCTGCTCTTCTTCTTCGGCCCCAGGCTCTTCCGCGGCGGCAGCGGCCGCCTGTTCCAGCCGCGCGCGGCGCTGGCGCTGGTCGCCGTCGTCGGCATCTGTGGAGCCATCGCATCCGCGGCCATGAGCGAGGACGCGGGCACCCGGGAGGGCGCAGCGACGATCCCGGCCGTCCTGGCGAGCCAGCCCAACCTGATCCTGATCATGGTCGACACTCTGCGCGCGGATCACCTCTCGTGCTACGGCGGCCCGGATGCGGTCGAGACGCCGAACCTGTGCCGACTGGCCCGCGACGACGGCTCCATCTTCGACGGCTTCGCCCACTCCTCATGGACCAAGCCCTCGGCGGCGACACTCATGACATCGCTATTGCCCTCGACCCACGGCGTGATGTCGAAGCCCTCGGCGCTCTCGCCCGACGTGACGCTCATCAGCGAGGTGTTGCAGGAGCGCGGTTACGTCACCGGCGGCATCGCCAGCAACACGAACCTGACCGAGAGCTTCGGCTTCGACCAGGGCTACGACGAGTACCACTACCTGGCACCCGACTACATCGCCGGTGCCGAGGAGTCATCATCCAAGCTGGTGCTCTACCAGATCGCGCGCCGCATCTACTTCCGGATCAAGCCCGGGCTGCGGGTGGGCGATTTCTACCAGCCGGCCAACGTGGTGAACGAGGTGGCCTTCGACTTCCTCGACCGCCACCGGGATTCCCGCTTCTTCCTCTTCCTCCACTATATGGACGTCCATGATCCGTACTTCGAGCACCCGTACAACGGCCGTGGCATCGACCGCGCGACGAACCAGCACCCGGATGCGTCGCTCGCCGGCGAGATGCACGAGCTGTACAACGGCGAGATCGCCTATCTCGACCAGCGGTTCGGCGAGCTTCTCGAGAAACTCGAGACCCTGGGGCTCTACGACGACAGTGTGATCGCACTGGTCTCCGACCACGGCGAGGAGTTCAACGAGCACGGCGGCTGGTGGCACGGCATGACCCTCTACGAGGAGCAGATCCGCGTGCCGATCCTCGTGAAGTGGCGCAAGGGGGAGCCCCTGGCCCCCAACGATGCGCGCGGCCACGTGGTGGGGCTGCTCGACGTGACACCGACGTTGCTGGCCCGGGCGGGCGCCGAGAAGGCCGAAGGCATGCTGGGCATCGATCTGGCGCTGCCGACCGGCGAGCGGCCAGAGCCGAACCGCCTGATCTTCTCGGAAGAAGATCACGAGGGCAACGTGCTGCGGTCGGTGCGCACCGAGACCTGGAAGTACATCGAGGCCAACGAGGGCAACCCGCGCGGCCTGGCGCCCTTCGAGCTCTACGACGTGGCACAGGACCCGAACGAGCGCAGCAACCTGTCCGAAACCCAGTCGGTGCAGATCGCCGAGATGCGGCAGCACGCCGATGCACAGCAGCAGCTCGCCGAAACGGGTTCCTTCGAGGCGGACGAAGCCGATCTGTCCGACGCCGAGCGCGAAGCGCTCTGCAACCTCGGCTACATCGAGTGCGACTAGCGGGGTGCTGGAAAAATGTTCTGGACCGGGTAGGAGATGAGTTGGACCACTGGATTCGCTCCTCAGGTACTGGGACCTCGGAGAGAGATGCGATGATCGGTGCGAATTTCATCGTGACCCGAAACCCTTTTTCAGCATCCTGCGAGGAGCGCGTAGGCTGCCCGTGAGCGTCGGCGTGGGGTCTGGGGTCGGGCCGAAGCTGGCGCTGCTCGCGTTCGGCGTTGCGTTGAGCTTGCTGCTGTCCGAGGTCGGGCTGCGCGCGGTGGCGATGCTGCGTCCGCCTGCCGCCCGGCCGGCTGCGAACGCATGCGCCGCATCGGCGAGCGCGAATCCGCCTGCGTCGTCGTCTTCCTGCACACATACCTGTTTCATCTGAACCGCTGGCACCCAATGGCGGAGTATGGCGGAGTTCTACGATCGGGTTGCGCAGAGTGCGCAGGCGCTCGGCCTGTCTCCCGTGCACTCCCTGCCCAGCGTCGTCGGCCGCAAGCGCGACGCGCTGTGGGTCGGTCGGGTGGACCCGCACCCGAACGCCGAAGGCCACGCACGGTTCGCCGGTGCCCTCGAAGCCGGGCTGCGGGGGCTGCCGGATTCCTGTCACGCGGGCTTCTGACCGCACTCAGGCGCGGGATGCGTGGACGGGCGGCAGCCGGTCGGCCCAGGGCGCCGCTTGCTCGAGCTGCGCCGCCACCCGAATCAACAGGTCCTCGCGACCGAACGCCGCGACGAGCTGAACTCCGACGGGCAGCCCCTGCGCGCTCCAGTGCAGCGGCAACGAGATGGCCGGCTGGCCCGATAGATTGAAGTGCAGGGTGAAAGCGCCGAAGGGGGCGGCGCGGGCGTAGGAGGCGAGCGGCTCCTCTGGGTCCTGTGCAAAGGTGCCGATGGGCGGCGGCGGCGCGGCGCAGGTGGGTGTCACCAGAAGGTCGAAACCCTGCTGCCACCAGCCCGCGAGGCGGCGCCCGTGGCGATGCATCGTCTCGATGGCCTCCAGGTACTCGACGGCACCGCGCCCGCGCCCGATCTCGGCCAGAGCCCAGGTGAGAGGCTCGACGTCCTCGGCCGTGATCGCCGTGGCGATCCGCTGCGCTGCGCGGTCGATCGCGCGAGCGGTCGAGACCGTCACGATGCCGACGAAGGCGGCCGGCGCCGCCGCATCGTCGAGCGCCTCGGGGTGGCTCACCTCGACGGCGTGGCCCAGCGTGTCGAGCAGCACTCCCGCCCGGCGCGCCGCCTCGCTGCAATCTTCCGCCACCTCGATGTCCCGCGGACCACGCGTCATCACGCCAATACGCAGCTCGCCCACTGCCTGCCCGACCTCCTCGACGTAGGGACGCGCCGGCGGCGGCGCCGTGTAGGGATCGCCGACTCCCGGACCGTGGGTGACGTCGAGCATGAGCGCCGTATCGCGCACGCTTCGCGTCACGAAACCCTCGCACGAGCAACCGCCCCAGCGCTCTCCACTGGCCGGCGCAAAGCTGTTGCGTCCGCGCGAAGGTTTGAGCCCCACGAGGCCGCAGTGGCTCGCCGGGATGCGAATCGAGCCGCCGCCGTCGCTCGCATGCGCCACCGGCACCACGCCCGCGGCCACGGCGGCCGCCGAGCCGCCGCTCGAGCCGCCCGGAGAGTGCCGGAGGCTCCACGGATTGTGGGACGGGCCGGTCGAGAGCGGCTCGGTGGCGGGCAGGATGCCGAGCTCCGGCGAGTTGGCGCGGCCGAGCGAGAGCATCCCCGCCGCGCGTAGGCGCCCTGCGAAGTGCGCGTCTCCGCTCTCGCGGAAGTCCGCGCGCAGCAGCGCCTGCATGCCGCTGTAGACCGGGTCCCCGTCGAGATACGCGCCGAGATCCTTGAGCAGATACGGCACTCCGCTGAGCACGCCCTGCGGCAATCCCCCGCTCGCCGCCTCGACCCGAGCGCGATCGAACTGGCGCGACACGATGGCGCGCAGCCTGGGCTCGAGCCGTTCCGCGCGCTCGATGGCAGCTTCGACCAGCTCGCTCGGCTTCGCCGCGCCGCTTCGCACGAGCTCGGCCTGATCGGTCGCGTCCAGCAGCGAGAGATCAAGCGCCACGCGCGCTCGCAGTGAGACCGCCTCGCATGGCGCGTGCACGAGGCCGGCGCGCAGAGAGCGCGAGCAAGCCCATGAGCAACAGCATGGCGCTGGCGGGCTCGGGAACCAGCACGGAGCTCAACTGGGCTGCCATCCACGCGTGGCCCTCGTTCGTCGGGTGGACGCCGTCGAGCATTGCGCGATCCATACGCGAGAAGTCCGCCCCAAGCCGAAACGGCGCATCGGCCGACTCGCTGAGGGAGATCAGCTCCAGCGCGAAGAGGTCGAGTCGCGACTGCACGATGTCGTCGGGATCCGGAAACGGCGTCGGAATCGACACCACCACGTCGCCAGTGAAGCGCACCGCGAGCGCCTCGATATTGCTCGCGTACTCGTCGGGTCCTACCGAGCCGGGTTCGAAGAAACCCGTCGAATCGTTCGTTCCGAGCAGGATGTGCACCAGGTCCGCATCCACGTGCGGCGCGGCAAGCTGCTCGAATGCGCCCCCAAACGCGCAATGCTCTGGTGCGCCGGGCAGCTTCGGCAGGACCCAGTCGCGGGTCGTGGAGCCGCCGCAGCCGGCGTTGTGCACGCTCCGATCCGGGTTCGCCGATGCCATGAGGTCCACGAAGCCCTGGCCCGGATCCGCTCCGGTTCCGGCGGTGATCGAGTCGCCCACGAACAGAACCTGGATCCCCACGAGGAGGGTTACGGCAGCGCCAGCCACAGTCACCTCACGATGCACCTGTGCCTGCATTTCAGGCTACAGACTGCTCCTCACCCCGTCCACGACAAAACGCTGGTTGACTCGCCCCGGTGTGCTCCGTACCCTCATCGCTTCGGGTTCGAGAAATTCAGGGTGATTTCCGGCGCTTGCAGGCCCCTTGGACCTCTCCAGGGATCCTCGCCCGATCTGCTAAGCGCCACAGCGAGAGAGACATGCGATGCCGGAGAAGCCCGGAAAACGCCGGGGGGGCTCCACGAGCGCCGTCCACGGTGGCGAGCGGGAGCATCAGCAGTCCGACGCCATCACGACTCCGATCTACCAGACCTCCACGTTCTGGTTCCGCAACTCGGAGGAGCTGATCGCCTATCAAGAGGGCCGACTCGTCCGCGAGGAGTACGGTCGCTACGGCAACCCCACCTGGAAGGCCGTGGAGCGCAAGCTCTGCGAGCTGGAAGGCGCCGACGAGGCGGTGCTCTTCGCCAGCGGCATGTGCGCCGCCACGACGCTCTTCTTCGCCCACCTGAAGCGCGGTTCGCATCTCGTGGTGACGAGTGACTGCTACCGGCGCACGCGGCAGTTCATCTCCGAGTTCCTGACGCAGATGGGGGTGGAAACGACAGTCATCGACCCCGCCGACACGAAGCAGCTGGAAGACGCGCTGCGAGACGAGACCGCACTCTTCTTCACGGAGTCGCCCACCAACCCCTACCTGCGCGTCATCGACGTGAAGGAAGCGGCACGGGTGTGTCACGCACGCGGTGTCAGGGTCGTCATCGACTCGACCTTCGCGACACCGCTGAATCACCGGGCGCTCGATGACGGCGCAGATCTCGTGGTTCACAGCGCCACCAAGTACCTCGGCGGACACAACGACTTGCTGGCGGGGGCGGTGTGCGGATCGTCCGAGCTCATCGAGCCCGTGCGTCACGCAGTCGGCGTGCTCGGCGGCATCACCGACGCCAACACCGCATGGCTCTTGCTGCGCGGGCTCAAGACGCTCGGCCTGCGCATGCAGCGCCACAACGCCAACGCGCTGCGCATCGCACGGTGGCTCGAAGTGCAGCCGCCCGTGCGGCGCGTCTGGTACCCCCTGCTCGAGAGCCATCCGGACCACGAAATCGCGGCGCGCACACTCGCCGGCGGGGGCGGCGTGGTGACCTTCGAACTCGACACGGATCTCGCCGGTGCCATCCGCTTCACCGACGCCTGCGAGCTTCCCTACATCGCACCGAGCCTCGGTGGCGCCGAGTCGCTGGTGGAGATGCCGGTGACCATGTCCTTCTGGGACATCGACAGCAACGAGCGCATGAAGATGGGCATCACGGATTCGCTGGTCCGCTATTCGTGCGGCATCGAAGACGCGGACGACCTGATTGCTGACCTCGAGCAGGCGCTGAACGCGATCTGAGCGGAGCGAGCCGAGAACGGGGACGGTCTTGCCTTTTTCCGCTGATACGTGGCATTTCCCACGCAGCGCCTGAAAAAGGCAAGAAGGCAAGACCGTCCCCGGTACGCCTCTAGAGCAGACAGCCCTGACTCGGTTGCTGGCCCTGTTCCATGGCCAGCAACCGGCGCTTGAGCGCGAGACCGCCGCCGTAGCCGCCGAGTCCACCGCCGCTGTTGATGACGCGGTGGCAGGGCACCACCAGCGAAAGCGGGTTGGCGCCGTTGGCGGTGCCCACCGCACGCACGGCGTTCGGCATGCGGATGCGCTTGGCGATGTCCCGGTACGAACACGTCTCGCCGTAGGGAATCTCGAGCAGGGCGTCCCACACCTTGCGTTGGAAGGGCGTACCGAGCGGATCGAGTACGAGATCGAAGTCGAGACGCTTGCCGTTCAGGTACTCCACGATCTGCTTCGCCGCACCGCGGCTCGGCGCAGAGCCTTCCCGCACCATCGCATCCGGCACGCAGCATCGCAGCCAACCGTCGAGCCCGCGCCCGCTCGCATGCGGCAGCTCGACGTACGCCAGGCCGCGCTCGGTGAAGGCGAGACGCATGCCGCCGATGGGAGACTCGATTGCTGTGGTAAGGACGATCTCCATCGGCAGGCCACGATACCACTCCACCCGGGATCGCGAACCTGCCGACCGAGGTCCGCGTCCGAATCCGGCCAGAACCGCCGGACGGCGTCGGCGACGCACCCGCGGTAATGCCGTCGGCCCTCACGAGCCGGCGGGCGGCTGGCTCCGCGCCGCGCGCCAGTGCGTGACCGCACCCACCGGAGACGCACAGCCAGCCGGATCGGCGAACGCCGTTTCGGATGGGCACGCGAGACTGCGTCGCGCCGTTCTGGGGTCGGACTCCTAGCCCCCATCCGACATCTCGAGCCGCTTCATCATCTTCTGGAGCGACTGGCGCGGGATGCCCAGCTTCTGGGCTGCCTGTGTCTTGCTGCCGGTCGCGGCAATGGCGGCTTCGATCATGCGCCGCTTGAGGGCATCGACGGCTTCGGAGAGCGGCAGGTCCGCGGGCACCACCGTCGCTTCGGCCGGTGCACCCCTCTTTCCTCTCACCTCGTCGGAGAACATCTCTACGCTCACCGTGTCGGAGTCTCCGGCCAGCGCCACGCAGCGCTCGATCTCGTTCTCGAGCTCGCGCACGTTGCCGGACCACGGGTGGGCGCACAGCGCATCCATCGCCGCGTTCGTAAAGCCCCGGAGTGTGCGTCCCATCTTCTCGTTCGACTTGTCGAGAAAGTGGTGGGCGAGGATCGGGATGTCGCCGCGCCGCTCGCGCAACGGCGGGATATGGACCTCGACCACGCGCAGGCGGTAGTACAGGTCTTCGCGGAAGCGATCATCCTCGACATCCTTCTTGAGATCACGGTTCGTGGCCGCGATGACCCGTACGTCGACCGTGCGCGTGTCCGAGGCGCCGAGGAGGCGGATCTCGCCATCCTGGAGCACCCGCAGCAGGCGCACCTGCATGCCGGGCTGGGTCTCGCCGACCTCATCGAGGAAGATGGTGCCGCGGTGGGCCACTTCGAAGAGGCCCTTCTTGTCGGCGTGCGCGCCGGTGAAAGCGCCGCGCTTGTGGCCGAAGAGCTCGCTCTCGAGCAGGGTGTCGGGCAGCGCCGCGCAATTTTGCGCCACGAAGCGCTGGCCCTTGCGCGAGCCCGCGTAGTGGATCGCACGCGCCACCAGATCCTTGCCGGTGCCGGTCTCACCGGTGATCAGCACCGTCGCATCGGTCTGCGCAACCTTCTCCATCACCTCGAAGACGCGCATCATCTGCGGGCTCTCGCCAAGAATCTGATCGAAGCCGTAGCGGCGCTCCACCTCGCGGCGCAGGTAGACGTTCTCGGCGCGCAGCCGTTCGTTCGCGTCCGACAGGGCCGCAGCGAGCTGAACGTTCTCCGTCGCGAGCGCGTGCGCCTCGAGTGCACGCTTCACGTTGAGGCGCACCTCGTCGGGCTCCCACGGCTTCGAGATGTAGCGGTAGATGCGCCCTTCGTTGATGGCGCGAGCCAGGGAGCCGATGTCGGCGTAACCCGTCAGCATCATGCGCACCGCGTGCGGATTCACGTCGATGGCCTTCTCCAAGAACTCCACACCGCTCATGTTCGGCATCACCTGATCGGCGATCACCAGCGCGATTTCCTCGCGCAGCAGGATCTCGAGGCCCGCTTCACCGCTGCCGGCCGTGTGCACGCGGTAGTCGGCACCGAGCGTCATCTCGAGGGACTCGAGAATGGCGGGCTCGTCGTCGACGATCAGGATGCCGAAAGGACGATCGCCGGAAGCGGCGCGCGCACCCTCGATGCCGGCGGCGTCGGACTCACTCACGCAACGAGTCTAGCAGGCGCGCATTGCACCGACCGAGCGGCGCGGAGAAGAAGTGGGGCCGGCGGGCAGCGAGCCCGCCGGCCCCGACTGTCTCGACCTAGCGCCTCGCGCGGCGGCTCGCGGTCGTCTTGCGGCGGGCCGTGCTCTTGCGGCGGGCCGGCTTCTTGCTCGACACCTTGCGACGGGTCGTCTTCTTTGCCGTCTTCCTGGCGGTCTTCTTCCGCGTCGTCTTGCGACGCGCCGTCGTGCGACGCCGCGTCGTGGTGCGCTTGGCCGTGACGCGTCGGCGCGACCGCTTCATCTTCACCCTGCAGACGTTGCCCTTCTTGTCGATGAAGTAGAGCCAACCGTCCTCGCGCTCGATGCCGCAGCGAGCAACCTTCTGGCGTCCCTTCGGCACGCGCTGACCGGAGCGCTGCATGCGCACGCGACTGACGTCACCGGCCTTGTCCACAAAATACAACCAACCCTGTTCTCGACGAATTCCTGTCTTCGCAACGACCGTGGCCATGGGCCACCTCCTTTTGCTCAGGTTGCTCCCGCGCGGGGTGTTGACCGCGGGATTGGAGGTCTCGGAGGAGAGACTCGTCGTCGGGGCAGGGGAGGTGAGCACCCCGACAGCGACGAGAAGATGGTGTCGCCCCGACGGTATGTCAACGGTTTTTCGGGAACTTAGAGCCGAAATTGCGACTCTGGTGGCCGTTCAGGCAGATTTCCCGTCGAGCCTGGCCTCGATCCCGTCGAGAATCCGGGCCTCGAGGCACGCGCCCTCGAGGGCGTTCACCTCCTGGACCCCCGTCGGAGAGGTGACGTTGACCTCGGTGAGATGACCCCCGATCACATCGATCCCGACGAAGAAGAGGCCGTCGGCCCGCAACGAGGGGGCCAGGGCGGCCACGATGCGCTCGTCGGCCGCGTCGAGGGTGGCCCTGGTTGCGCGCCCACCGACGTGGAGATTCGAACGGGTCTCCCCCGCGCCCGGCACCCGCAGCACGGCGCCGATCGGCTCCGCGTCGACGAGCAGGATGCGCTTGTCGCCCCTACGCACATCGGGGAGGTAGCGCTGGGCCATCACCGGTCGCCGGCCGAAACCCGTCGACTGCTCGAGAATCGAGAAGAGGTTCCGGTCGTCGTTGCGAACGTGGAAGATGCCCTCGCCACCCTTTCCGTCGAGGGGCTTCACGATCATCTCGCCGCCGAGCTTGGCCATGAAATCGATCAGCGCCGGGGTCTCGCGGCTCACCAGCGTGTCGGTCATCAGCTTTGGGAAGCGGCAGGCATAGAGCTTCTCGTTGGCGGCCAGGATCCCCGACGGGCGATTCAGCACCAGGGCGCGGCGGCACAGACCCAGAATCTGCGTCGCCGTCACGTAGGCGGCGTCGACGGGCGGATCCTTGCGCTGCAGCACGACGTGGGCCTCCGCGTCGAGATCCACCCGGCGCGCGGGCTCGAAGGCACAGTGGTTGCCCGCCTCGCGACGCAGCCTCACGCTCCGCGCCCACGCCACCGGCCGACCGTCACTCACGCCCAGGTCGTCCGGGTCGATCACCAGCACCTGGTGCCCCCGCTGCTGGGCCTCCAGCATCAATACGAAGGTGGTGTCGGCGTCGATATCGATCCCCTCGAGGGGATCCATCACGAACGCGAATGTGAGGGGCCCGGCGGGCATTCAGTGGCTCCGCGATTCGGCCGAAGCGGTAGCGCAGAGACCGTCGTGTTGGCTACGGTCGCGATACCCCCCAGGGGTCCTCCCATGCCCAAGTCTCAATTGCGCTGGAAGCGGCTCGTCGCCGTCGGGGCCGGATTGCTGGCCGTCACGGCGCTGGGGGCGAGCCTCGGCTTCTACCTGGCTTTCGTGCGCGACCTGCCCGACCTCCAGAGCGTCGAGGACTACCGGCCGGCGCTCGCCAGCCACATCACCGACCGCAACGGAGTGCTGATCGGCGAATTCTACGCAGAGCGCCGCCAGCTCACGCCCTACGCCGAGGTCCCGGACCACGTGATCCGCGCGTTCGTGGCGGGCGAAGACAGCAGCTTCTTCGAGCACTCGGGCATCGACTTCGTCTCGATCCTGCGCGCCGCGTGGGTAAACCTGCTGGCCGGCGGCGAGATCCGCCAGGGCGGTAGCACCATCACCCAGCAGATGGTGAAGGGCCTGCTGCTGACTCCGGAGCGCAACCTGCGGCGCAAGGTGCGCGAGATGGTGCTGGCCCGCGATATCGAAAAGCGCTTCTCGAAGCAGGACATCCTCTACCTCTATCTGAACCAGATCTACTTCGGCCGCGGCGCCTACGGCATCGGCGAGGCGGCGCGCACCTACTACGGCAAGCCGGTCTCCGAGCTCACCATCTCCGAGGGCGCACTGCTCGCGGGGCTGCCGAAGGCGCCATCGCGCTACTCGCCCTTCGCGAATCCCGAGCAGGCTGAAAAACGCCGCATCTACGTCCTGGAACGCATGCGGGCGGATGGCTTTCTCAATCAGGCGACCTACACCGCCGCCATCGCAGACGTACCCGCACTGCGCGAGCCCCAGGATCAGAGCAACTTCGAAGTCGCCGCCTACTTCACCGAAGAGGTGAGGCGCGATCTCTTCGACGCACTCGGCGGCGAGACGGTACTGAAGGGCGGACTCACCATCGAGACGACGCTCGACATCGAGCTGCAACGCGCCGCGGTGGCGGAGGTGCGGAAAGGGCTCGAGGCACTCTCGAAGCGTCAGGGCTACCGGGGACCGCTGCGCCGGGTGACCGAGGCACAGCTCCTCGAAACCCTCGCGCAGCTCGCCGAGGAGAACCACCTGGTCGATGGAGCAATCGACGACGAGCTCGCGGAAGCGGCACCGCTGGTGCTGCCGCACGAGGGTCGCCTCACGGGCGTCGTCACTGCCGTCGACCCGGATGCCAACACCGCGCGCATCGGCTTCGCGCCGGGACTCGAGATGGACGTGCCGGTCTCCGACGTGGCGTGGGCCCGCGAACCCGACCCGAAGCAGGCGCCGCGACGGGTTCGCTCCATCGAGAAGGTCTTCGCCGTGGGAGACGTCGCACCGTTCGACCTACACCACGATTCAGAAGCCAACGCAGTCAGCATCTCGCTCTTCCAGGAGCCGCAGGTGCAGGGAGCGCTGCTCTCGATCGACGTTCACGATCGTGAGGTGCTTGCGCTGGTCGGCGGCTACGACTTCGCTGCGAGCCAGTTCAATCGAGTGACGCAAGCGCGCCGTCAGCCCGGCTCCTCGTTCAAGCCCTTGATCTACGGGGCAGCGCTCGAGCGGGGCTACACGGCGGCTTCGATCGTGCACGACCGCCCCATCGTCTACACCGACGAGGAATCGGGCTTCACCTGGCGGCCGAGAAACTACGGCCGTGCCTTCTACGGGCCGATCACGCTGCGCGAAGCGCTGGCGCGTTCCGTGAACAACGCCACCGTGCATCTCTTTCGCGACGTCGGCGTCGACTATGTGATGCACTACGCGCGCCGATTGGGAATCCAGTCGCCGCTCTCTCGTGATCTCTCCCTGGCCCTCGGCTCGAGCGTCGTGTCGCTGCTCGAACTCACCAGCGCGTACGCCGTCTATCCCGCCGCTGGACGCCGGGTCGAACCGATCTACATCCGCAGCGTCAAGAACCGCAACGGTGAGGTGCTCTTGCGCGACGCCCACCTCGGCGGCACGCACACCGAGGTGAGCAACGACGGCGGCGTGGCGGCGGTTTCCGCCGCGCGCGAGACCACGAGTGACGCACTGCTCGAGCTTCCGGAATCAGAGGTCCTGGAGATTCCCGAAGAGGAGCGGGTCGTCTCCGCCGAGCACGCGTACCTGGTCGCCGACTTGCTGCGTGCGGTGGTGGTCGACCCCGACGGCACCGGCTGGCGCCTGCGCGCGCTACGGCGCCCTGCGGCGGGCAAGACCGGCACCACCAACGACCAGGCCGACGCCTGGTTCATGGGTTTCACGCCGAGCATTACGACCGGCGTGTGGGTGGGCCACGACGAGAGCCGGTTCCTCGGCTGGGGCGAGACCGGCTCGCGAGCCGCCGCACCCATCTGGGTCGGCTACATGCGAGCCGCCGTCGCCGACCGCCCGCTGCGCGACTTCGACGTGCCCAGTCCAATCGTCTTCGCGCGCGTCGACCGCAAGACGGGCCTCCTCGCCGACGCCTCGAGCGAGGACACCGTCTTCCAGTCTTTCCTCTCCGACAACGTACCCACGGAAACGTCCGGCAACGCCCAGACCCAGAGTGAAGGCAGACGTCTCCTCCGTATGGACGACTTCTGAGAGCGGGGACGCCCGAGAGGCCATCTCAACAACCCCTCGGTCGCCAGTCAGCTGCCTTCGACCCGATCTCAGCGTTGCGAAATCTCGCCCCGCGACGGCTATGGCTGCGATTTCGCGCCTTGATCTCGGGCCGAATTCAGGCACCTGGCTCGGTCGGGGTCTATGAGATGGCCTCTAGAGCCAGCGTTCGATGGCTTGGGGGATTTCGGCCAGACCTTCCCGGAAGAAGTGGTCCGCATCGCGCACGACGTGGAGGCTGCCGCGTTTCGTATTCGCAAGGGCGGCTTCGAGGCCGGCGGGAGAGGCAAATTCGTCGCGCTGGGCAGCGATGACGAGGACGGAGCCGGCGAAGTTCTCGAGCACGTCCACGGGTAGCATCTGCTCGGGAGGCGCGACCAACAGCAGACGGCGGATGCGCGGGTGGCGCGCGACGGCGCGCAGCGCCATCGCGGCGCCCCAGGAGTAGCCGGCGGCGATGACGGTGCCGGCTACGCTCTCCTCGATGAAACGCAGCGCCGCGGAGTAGTCGGCATCACCGTCCGCGAGCTCGCCACTCGGAGCGCCCGAGCTGCCGCCGACACCGCGCCAATTAAAACGCAGCGCGGCAGAGCCGGCCCTGCGGCAGGCGTAGGCCAGCTCGTTCGCAACCGGGTGATCCATGCTGCCACCCATCCGAGGGTGCGGCGGCGCCACAACGGCACCGAGCGCATCGCCGTCAGGCGGACTCAGGTAGATGCCCTCGAGCACCTGCCTGCCGTCGAGGTCGATGGTTACATTGCGTTCCAGGAGCTTGACCACGGCGCCCTCCCCAGTCGCTAGTCTCTGTACGTGTCTGGATCCGGACAGAGAAAACGCGGCTTCGAGCTGCACGTCAACCGCGAAGTCGCGCGGCTGCCCGACGGCCGCGAGGTCGAGCTCGACATCGTGCGGCACCCCGGGGCCTCCGCCGTGGTGCCCTTTGTGTCGGACGACGACATCGTGCTGATCCGTCAGCACCGCCACGCGGCGGGGGGCTGCATTCTCGAGGTGCCGGCGGGCAAGCTCGACCCGGGCGAGGTGCCGGAAAGATGTGCCGCTCGCGAACTCGAGGAAGAGACGGGGCTGCGTGCGGGACGGCTGGAAGCGCTCGGCTGGATCTTCACGACACCGGGCTTCAGCGACGAGAAGATTCACCTCTACGCCGCGTTCGACCTGCGGGACGTCGGGGCCCGTCCGCAGGAAGACGAGCACATCGAGTGCGTGCGCATGCCGCTCGATGACGCGGTCGAGCTCGTGTGGCGCGGTGAGCTGAGGGATGCAAAGAGCGCACTGGCTCTGCTGCACGCTGCGAAGCGCCTGGGCAGACTCGCGTGAAACCTGCCGTCTACTTCGGCTGGCACACCCACAGCTGGGAGGATCTGCTGGCGCTCACGCGTCGGGCCGAGGCGCTGGGCTACGCCGCAGTCTTCATCGACGGTGACATCAGCATGCTTCAGAGGCGCCCGGAAGCGGATTGTCTCGACGGCTGGACGGCAACCATCGCGCTGCTTGCCGCCACCGAGCGCATCCCGATCGGCTCGCTGCGACTGGTGCATCATTGGAATCCGGCGAAGTTGGCACAGGCGGCTGCAAGTGCGGCGCGCATCGCACCCGGCCGCTTTCGCTTCGCGATCGGCATTGGGGACTGGCCGGTGGACGCACGCTTTGGGCTGGCGTTTCCGGCGGCGGCCGAACGCGTGGCGTGGCTCGACGAGACCCTCGATGCGGTGCGGGCTCTGTGGCGCGGCGAATGCGTGACGCGCAACGGTCGCTTTGTGAAGCTCGACGGCGCACAGGTGCGGCCGGCGCCGGGCCGTCGAATCCCGATCAGCATCGCCGCGCGCCGGCGACACATGCTCGAGCTGGTGGCGGAACACGCCGACGTCTGGGAAGTGAACCTGCCACCACTGCGCGAGCCCGTGGCGGCCGCCGCCGAACAGCTGGCCGCCGCCTGCGCCGCACACGGGCGCGACCCCACGGAGCTCGGCCGTTCGCAGCTGCTCTTCGCCCGACCCGACGTCGCGCCGGCGCAGGCACTCGCCGAGGCTCGCCGCCTCAACCCCTGGTTCCGCGATTTCTCGGACGCGGAGCTCGCACCACAGCTCATCTGCGGCGAGCCCGACGCCTGCCGGGCCCAGCTCCAGCGGCTCGCCACCGAGCTGGGCCTCACGCTGCCGGTCATCGACGCCTCGGGGGTACCCGCAGAGGCAGCAGAGCGCCTGCTGGTGGCGCTGAGACCCGACAAATAGTCGAGTTGACGCCCAGACTTAGCCTTCTCTACTCTCTCTCCCTGGCGGGACCCTGCGCCCCTCCCGCTATCAGACGCGGTTCGAGTCGAACGTCGTAGCGGCGTACGGCGGGTGATTGACTTAGGACACAGCGAGGAACTTGCGCAGGGACCGCGCGCCGGGCCCGTGCAGAGGAGAGATGGGATGGGGTTCGGAGGCGGTCACCAACGCCCGGGAATGAGTTTCGGCCCGCCGGTAACTCCGCCTGTCGTCAAGAATCTGCTGATCGGCATCGCTGTAGTCTTTGCGCTGCAGCTGCTGACCCAGAATGCCTACACGAATGTCTTCGCCGTGCAGCCGCTGCGAGTCTGGCAAGAGGGCTGGCTGTGGCAGCCCTTCACCTACATGTGGTTCCACGGCAGCTTCATGCACGCCGCACTCAACGGCTTCGTGCTGTGGATGTTTGGCTCGCAGATGGCCATGGCCTGGGGAGCGCAACGCTTCCTGCGCTTCTACCTGCTGTGCGGCATCGGCGCCGGCTTCATCATCGCCGTGTGGCCGTATGTCGCCTACGGCCTCGGCCTGGCCAGCGCATTCGGCCTCCGCACCTTCACCCTCGGTGCCTCGGGCGCCATCTACGGCGTGATGCTGGCCTACTCGCTCACCTGGCCCGACCGCACGATCATGCTGATCTTTCCGCCGGTGGCCTTCCGCGCCATCTGGCTGATCCCGATCGTCTTTGGCATGACGATGCTGATGTCCCCGAACGGAAACATCAGCCACCTCGGCCACCTGGGTGGCGTCATCGTCGGCTGGCTCTACATGCGGCGCCACGGCAGGACCGGCCCGCTCTTCTCGTGGAGCCAGCTCAAGTATCGCTGGCGCCGCTACCGCATGCGGGGGCAACTCCGCGCGGTGCGCCACGAAGAAGCCGCGCGGCGCAGAAAGCGTCGCAACGACGATCGGACGATTCACTGAGAAAGCATGCAGGACACAGCCCACACGGAGTTCGTGCTCGACGCTGCCCTCGACGCCGAGATCGCCCGCGCCACGGACGCGTTGCGCGAGTCCCGCCATGTGGTAGCGCTCACCGGCGCCGGGCTCTCGGTCGAGAGCGGCATCCCGCCGTTCCGCGGACCGGGTGGCCTGTGGACCCAGTATGGCGAGCCGCCGATGGACGGCTACCAGCGCTTCCTGGCCGATCCGGCCGCCGCCTGGCGCGAGCAGTTGAATCCGACCGCGCCCTGGGCCGTGGGCCTCGCCGAAACCCTCGCCGCCGCCAAGCCAAACGCCGGCCACGCCGCGCTGGCAGAACTCGAACGACGCGGCGCCTGCGCCGCCGTCATCACCCAGAACATCGACGACCTGCAGCGCCAGGCCGGCAGCCAGGTGCTGCTCGAGATCCACGGCAACGCCCACTGGCTGCGCTGCAGCGGCTGCAACCAGCGTTTTGACAGAGACGAGCTCGAGGTCGACCCGGAGCGGCTCCCCCCGCACTGCCCCTCCTGCGAAGGCATCGTGAAGGGCGACACCGTGCAGTTCGGCGAGCCGATCCCGCCAGATGTACTCGACGGCTGCTTCGCGCAAGTGGCGCTGGCGGATTGCATGCTAGTCGTCGGCACTTCGACGACGGTCTACCCGGCGGCCGGCTTCCCATTGGAGGTGCTGCACCGCGGCGGCTGTGCGATCGAGATAAACCCGGAGGAGACAGAGTTCTCCAGACTCGCCACGCACTCGCTGCGCGGGCCCGCCGGCGCGGTGCTGACACGCATCCTCGACCACGTCGCCGGTGCGGAGGCCACGCGATGAAACCTCGCCGCGAAGACGATCTGGGAACCAGCCCCCTCGGCGCCCACGGCTTCGGCGGCTTCCTCCGCAGCTTGCTGGCCGGCGTACCCTGGAGTGAGCGCGCCGAAAGCAACGAGGCGCTCCACTTCGCGAACCCACCCACCGGCATGCTCCGCATCCACAACGCCAACGGGCGCACCCGCGTCATCGGCGAAGAGCGGACAGACATCGAAATTTTGTGTCGCAAGGTGGCGCGGGCGGAATCGGATGCGGGCGCCGAGAGCATGCTGGAGAGAATCCGCCTGCTCGACGGCCGCGGCTCCGACGGCGCCCTCGAACTCGAGACCGAAGCGCCGCGCAAGTGGAACCGGCGCGGGCACCTCGACCTCGAGCTGCACGTGCCCCGTGGCACGGCCCTCGATATCATGGCTTCCAACGGGCGCGTCGCCATCGAGGGCTTGCGCAGTGCGGTTACAGCGCGCTCGAGCAACGGCTCGGTGGAGCTCTGCGACGTGATCGGCGACGTCGAGGTCACCACCTCGAACGCGAAGGTCTGCTGCTGCGACACCCGAGGCCGGCTCGTCGCGCGCTCGAGCAACGGCAAGATCGAACTCGACGATCACCGGGGCTCCGTGGATGCGTCGACGTCGAACGGCCTCATTCGCTGCTCTCTCGAAGAGCTCGGCAAGGGCGGCTGTCAGCTCGCCACCAGCAACGGACGCATCATCCTCGAGTTGCCTAGCGAGGTGGACGCCGAGGTCGACATTCGCGTCGATAACGGCGTGATCCGAAACGACCGTCCGCTCTGCAAGGCCGCTCGAGAACGCAGCGGACAGCTGCGTGGCAAGCTCGGCAAGGGCGGGGCGGTGGTCCGGCTGCGGACCTCGAACGGCTCCGTCTCCCTGCGCTGAGCCGGCGCCCATGCAACGAGGAGAGCCGAGCCAGACAGCGATGGGCGCAGCGGGCATACGCGCGGCGCACCTGGCCGGACCCGGACCCTACGTCTTCGAGGATCCGTGGGCACTGAAGCTCACCAGCGACCTGTATCGCCAACTCGCCGAACGCGGCGAGCTGGCAGGTTTTTTCGCGGGTCTGGGCCTGACACCGCTCGTGGGGCAAGTCGTCGGCCGCGCGCGCTGGAACGAAGACGCCCTGGAAGAGTCGCTGGACCAAGGCGCAGGCCAGTACGTGATCCTGGGTGCCGGGCTCGACTCGTTCGCGCTGCGGCGTCGAGACTTGCTCGACCGGCTCGCCGTCTTCGAGCTCGACCACCCGGATACGCAACGCTACAAGCTCGCGCGATTGGACGAGCTCGGCATCACGATCGACCCGCGCGTGCACTTCGTAGCGGTCGACTTCGAAGAGGAGGACAGCCGGGCGGCGCTCGCACGCAGCGACCTCGCGGCCAATGAGCCAGCCTTTTTCAGCTGGCTCGGCGTCGTCACCTATCTATCGCACGACGACGTGATGGACACCCTCGTCGGCATCCGCGCCGCGACGTGCGCCGGAAGCCAGGTCGCGCTGGACTACCCGATCGCGCCGCAGGAGCTCGGGGAGCCGGATCGCGCACTCTTCGAATCGATTCGCAGCTCCTCCGCCGAGCTCGGCGAGCCCCGGCGCGCGACGCACGTGCCCGAGCTGTTGCGCCGCGAGATCTGCGACCTGGGCTTCGAATGCATCGAGGACCTGTCGAGCGAAGAGCACCGAGCGCGCTTCTTCGCAAACCGCAGCGACGGCCTAGGTCCCTACCCGCAGGTGCGCTTGGCGCGTTTTCGGGTCGTCTAGTCGGAGGCAGGTGACCGGCGCGACCGAGGGGCTTATGAGATGGGCTCTAGTGCTGGCCGACGCGCCGCCGAATCTCCACACCTTCGTGCAGAAAGACCACGCTCGAAGGCTCGATCCGCGAGACGACCAGCGGTCCCACCGCATCGCCTTCGTGCACCTCGAGCGCCTCGCCCGCATCGAGCTGCACGGTGGCGCTGCGCCGCAGCGCCGTCGGATGCCAAGACGTGCGCGCCACCAGTAGAACCGGCACGGCGGCGCGCGCGGTCGAAGCGGCGGGCGGCGGCGCGGCGGACGTCTCGCTGGCAGCGGGTGCTGGCGCAGTCTCGCTGCGGCTCACACTGACGCTGGACGGCCGCTCGTCGGTGACCGGAGGCGGCGCCGGCTCGGTTCGTTCCGCGACGGCGGGTGCCGGCGCCGACTCGGCGGGAGGCGCGACGGGTTGGGATTTGGGCTGCGTTGGCGGCGCGCGGTCCACCCGCTCGACAGCCGGCTGTACTGCAGTGGTCGACTGCGACGGTGGCCTGGGCTCCGCCAGCGCCAGCTCGGCGCCGCCGGGCCCCTGGGTGCGGCGACCGGGGAGCTGCCCCGGATCCAACAGCGGCTGGCCCCGCACCCTGTGGGGCACGCCGGCATCCGGCTCGACCGGGGCCACCGTGGGGACATCGTCGATGCGCGGACCCGCCGGCGGACGCTCGAGGCGTTCGACCCGCGAGGCCAGCGCTGCATCGGGCAGCTCTCGCGGCGGCTCGAGGGGCGGTTCGAGCCGCGAAACCAGCGCTGCAGACGCTTCGCTGTCGACGTCAACCCCCGGCGCAGTCGTCTCGGCCTCCGCAACTCCGACGGGCTCCGCAGGGGGAGAGGCAGCAAGCGGCGGCGCGACTGCCGGCGGCGCCGGCGCGGTTGCCAGCAGCACCGGCTCGGTGTCCGCGACGCTCCAGAACGCCAGCACAGCGGCGCCGGCGCCCAGTAGCAACGCCAGCCCCACGAGCCAGCGCCCCCGCCGCGGTGAGGGCTTCGCCACGTCACCGGCGGCGGTCACGGTCTCGCGCAGCGGTCGTTGCTCGTGGATCGAGCGGTCGTCTTCCAGGCGCCGCAGCGCTTTCAGGATCGTGCTCATCCGGCATCCCCAGGTGACTCGGCTTCACCAGTCGCGGCCCTGGAGGCGGACGGCCCGGCGCTGACGGCGGGCGGCGCCTGCGAGACCTCGCCGCTGCGCCAGCCCTGAACTGCCAGCGCACCGGCAGCGGCGCCCGCCAGAAGGGCCACGGCCGCCGCACCCCGACGCCACAGGCTCTTGCCCAGGAGCTTGCGGCGCCGCATGCCGAGGATCTCGCGCGCCGCTTCGCTCACATGCTCTGCGCCGATCTCCCTCGCTTCTTCGGCATAGCCGGCCAGCAGCGAGCGATCGCACAGCAGGTTGACCAGGCGCGGCACGCCGCGCGAGCGTCGGTGCACCTCGCGTAGCGCGCCGTCACTGAAGAGATCGCACTCGCCTTCGGCGCCAATGCGCAGACGGTGCCTGACATAAGCCGCTGTCTCCGACGCGGAGAGCGTGTCGAGGCGCCAGCGCACGCTGATGCGTTGACGCAGCTGCCGCAGCTCCTGGCTCTCGAGTTTGTCGTCGAGCTCGGGCTGCCCGAAGAGCAGGATCTGGATCAGCTTCGACGTCGACGTCTCGAGATTCGAGAGCAGCCGAATCTCCTCGAGGGTCTGGGACGAGAGGTTCTGCGCCTCGTCGACGATCAGAAGCACTCGCCGATTGCGCTGCTTCTGGTCCAGCAGATACTCGTTCAGCTGGGCGCTCAGCTGGGCGCGGCTGAGCCCCGTGGTCAGCATGCCTAACTCGACCATGATCGCGCGGAGCAGCTCGTCGCCCGTCAGTGTCGGATTGAAGATGAAGGCGACGTCCGTGTCACTGCCGAGGCGCTCGAGCAGCGTGCGGCACAGCGTCGTCTTGCCGGTGCCGACCTCGCCGGTGACCGCAATGAAGCCCTCGCCCTGCTCGATGCCGTAGAGCAGGTGAGCCAACGCCTCGCGATGAGAACTCGCGAGGAACAGGAAGCGGGGATCCGGCGTGAGCGAGAAAGGTTTCTCTCGCAGCCCATAAAACGCGGTATACATGCTCAGCGAACGCTCCGGCAGAAGTCTAACTCATTGATTACCCACGCGGATCCTACGCAGCGCAGCGCCGGCATCGATGTCGGCACCACCCTCCTGAAGCTCGCCCTGCGCTCGGGCGACGCCCTGGAGCTCCGTATTCTCCCGTCTAACGCCATCGAACAAGCGGCGCAGGAGATTGAGGCTTTCGATCCGCAGCGGCTCGGGGTGACCGGCATCGGCGCCCCCGCGCTCGCCGCCCTCGTGAACATCGACACCGCTCCCAGCGTGGAGTTCGACGCGTGGCGCAGCGGTGCGGCGCTGCTGCTGGCGAAGCAGGACGCGGAGCCGATCGAGCGCGATCTGCTCGTCTCCCTTGGGACGGGCACCACATTGCTGCTGGTGGAGCCCAGCGGCTCGACGCGCGTCGGCGGCACGGCGCTTGGGGGCGGCACGCTCGCAGCCCTGGGCGCCGCACTGGCCGGCGCCACGGATCCGGCGCAGCTCGTGGCACTCGCCGCGCAGGGCCAGCGGAAAAACGTCGATCTCACCCTGGCAGATGTCGACCCGAACGGGGCGCTCTCGTTGTCGGGCGATTTCACGGCGGCCTTTCTCGCGAAGCTCGCCCACGGCGGGGCCGCACCCGCCGACGTCGCGCACGCCCTCGTCGGCATGGTGGCCGAGACGGTCGGGACTCTCGCCAGCGCGGTGGCCGCCGCGGTGCAGGCTCGCCGCATCCTCTACGGTGGCGGCACGCTGCGCGGCAACGCCCCGCTGCGCGACATCCTCGCCGCCTACTCCTTTGCCGGCGAGCACCTCTTCCTGCGAGACGGCGAGTTCACCGGCGCCCTCGGCGCCATCGAGCTGGCCAAACAGCAAACCTGAACGAGAGGCTGCGCCGATCAGAGAGGCGCGCCGAGAGCAAAGAAAAACGGGGACGCCCGTACTCTTGCCTCTTCGGACACCCCACCAGAGCACGAGCTCTGCGGTGTGAAGAAGAAATGAGTAGGAGGGTCCCCGCGCGAGGCTTCGTTCTCTTCGCGTCTTCCGTTTCTCGCGTCTTCTAGGAGCTGGGCTCCCTGAGCGCGGGCTCAGTGGCTTGCTCCGCCTCACCGCGATTCATGCCGCGCAGAGCGCGCTGAGCGCGTGCGATGGCCGCGCGCTGCACGCGCAGCTCCTCGGCCTGGGCAGTGACCTGGCGCTCGAGGCGCTCGCGCGCGTCGTTCGCCTCGTCGAGCTGAGTTTCGAACTTCACCAGACGAGACTCGAATTCGCGCAGCATGCGGGCGACGTCCCCGTCTCCGGCACTCGCGGTCTCGACGGCGACGCCCATCTGGGTGGGCATCTCCGAAGCAGTGCGCTCCATCGGCTGATCCGGGTTTTCGAGATCCATTGCGTCACTCTCCTTGTCGAAATCGTCGTCGAAGAGACCCGGACCTGAGGCGATCTCGGGCTCCGCCTGCGGCGCCGCCGCAGGCTCGGGTGCGTTGAGCGTGGACTCTGCGCTCTCCGGCTCTTCGTCGAGTCCCATGGCGAATTTCTGGGGCGCGGCGACGTCATCGCCGTCCGCCGCTTCGGCCAGTGCCGCAACATCGAAGTCGTTGGGCAAGGCGCGACGCCGGTTCCAGACGAAGAGCATGATGAAAAGTGCTGCCACTCCAGCGGCGACTCCGCCGACCAACTTCCAGTCCGCGCCCGGCCGCTTTGCAGGTGAGGCCGGAGCTGCCGGCAACGCCGAGCGAGCGGCCCTCTTCGGCGCCGGCTCTGCGGGCTTCGCAGCCTCTGGCTCGCCGGCGGCCGCCGTGCGGATCGCGTTGGTGACATCCTCGCCAGCGGCGGCACCCTCGGCCTGGGCCTCGGTGATCGGCGGCTCGACGACCTTCGACTCGGTCGCATTGGCCACCGGAGCCGCGGCTTCGGGAACCGCAGGTCCCGCGTCGGCATCGGGCGCGGGCATGGCAGTGGATTTCAGCGCGGGCTTGAGCGCGACGCGCTTCGGCGCCTCGCGGGCTTCGGCCAACGGCGCAGGCTGTACTTTGGGCGGCAGCATGGGTTGCGTCTTGGGCTGCGGAGCGGGCTCCGCCTGCGGTTTCGGCGCCACCGCCAGCATTGCGGGCCGCGGACTCACCGGCGCTGCAGGCTGCCGCTCACGCGGGCTGGCCGCGAGCTTTGTCTGAGGCTCGGGCTTCGGCGGGGCCGTCGTGGCAACCGCCTCGGCCGCGGCCTTGCGCGCCGCGAGCACCGGCTCGGGGTAGACGAAGTCGAACACGAGCCGCGGCGGATTCGTGAGGATCAGCTCCTTGAGTTGCGACGGCTTGCGCTTGAGACGGATGTGGGCGACCGAGCGCTCGACACCATCTTGCACGGCAACGCGCTCGACCATCAGGCTGGACGAATCCAGGCTCCGCGGGCCGGAGCCGGCGTCCATGGTCACCAGCAGCTGTGCCATACCATCTTCCGCCAACTGGCGTTCGACCTGGTAGCCGCTCGCCCCGTCGAGTTCGAACACGACCCGCGTGAACGTCGAGTGCGTGCCGATGCGGACATCGACGACTTCCGCGGCCAAGACGGGAACGGCGAGCCAGACCGCACCAAATACGGTCACTGCGGCTCGCACGAGTCGGTTCATCATGACGTGCATCAAACTACCGAGACCACCTTTCGCTCCTGGACACGCTCCACTCATCGGCAACTCTGGAACGCACTTGAGCAGGTAACTCGGGGGGAAAAAGCCTCGAATGGACTCGGCTGCTATCCCGTGCCGCCGTCTGCCGGCTACGGAACGTAAGGGGCGCGCAGCGCTTCGACCGCGAATCCGATGCCGAAATCGTACCACGACACCTGGGTACCGTCGATCGAGCAAGCGCATCCCGAGCGGCTGGCGGACGCACCCAGGCCGCCCGCCGCGCCCACGGCCATCCATTGTGATGGGCCAGAAGACGGTTCGGATCTCGTCAGCGGCGGCGCCTAACCCGCGCGGCCCCGCTTTTCCGTGTAGAGCACGAGCCTCGCGGGGAGCCGGGGTCACGCAGCCGCAGACACCTCCCGCATTCGGCGAACCGACGTCACGACGGGGACGGCAGACTCCGTGACTTGCGTCCAGCGATGCTCGCAATGGGGGCACTCGTGCAGCAGGACGAGGCCCCCGTGGAAGACCTCGTCGGTGCGCACCTCGAAGAAGCCGCACACGAGGCAGCGGGTGAGCGTGCGCCCAGATCGCTGAAGTGTGATCTGCATGAATCCACGTCCTCCTCACAGCCCAGTGAATCGGAGCGCAATGACACATGCGGTCACAGCGCAGACCCTGCTGCCATGCAGCTCCACGGCATCTTCTCGGCCGGCTCCGCCCGACCCGCCGTTGCACTGGCGAAGCGTTCCGGGTGCTGCCGGATCCGCCGCTGCCACGCGTACCCAGCGTCGGTCTGCCAGGAGAACGCCTGCGGGAAAGCTCGCACTCGCGCGCGCCCTCTAGAGCGTCGGGCGGCCCGAGCGCGCTCCGGCCCACCGACGCGGGCTGCTCTATGCTGCGCGGGCCCGCAGGAGGACTCCCCGTGGCCGACGAGACCGGACTCACCGAGCAGATGCAGCTGATGTGGGATCCCAACAAGGCCACCAACAGTGAAATGTGGCAGCAGAAGCGCCGGCTCGCCGACGCGATGCGCGTCGTCATCGATCGGCTCGTGCCGAGCAACGCTCCCGAAGCCGAGCTGCGCGCGGCCGCGGAGGGCCTCGAACGCTACGCCGAGCAGCTGAAGAAGCACCCGCGTCTCAAGCGCGTGCTCGGCCACGCCGAGTCGGCAAATGCCGGCGACGTCGGTGCGTTTTTCGACCAGAGTCCGCTGATCGGACTCGCCAATCCGCTGGCGCCGCCGATCGCCGTCCACAAATCCGGCCCGACCAGCGCCATCGCGATCACAACCTTCGGCACCGCGTACGAAGGACCGCCCGGCAGCGTACACGGGGGTTTCGTGGCGGCGGCCTTCGACGAGGTGCTGGGTTTTACGCAGTCGCTCGGCGGAAACCCCGGCTTCACCGGCACGCTCACGATCAAGTACCGCAGCCCGACGCCTCTCCACACCCAGCTGCACATTCTCGGAGAACTCGCCCACGTCGAGGGACGCAAGACATTCTGCACGGGTCAGCTTCTCGCCGGCGACACGCTGTGCGCGGAGGCCGAGGCCCTCTTCGTGGCGGCAAAGCCCGGCAAGTTCGAAGCGCTGATGGAAAGACGCGTGGCACTCGAGGCAGAGCTCGCCGAGCGGGGCTGAGCGCTGCGGGCGGAAAGCGTGCCTGCACCCATTCGGGCACGACCGGGCAGTGGCGAACCACGGCATCGTCGACGCTTTCGACGAGAGACCGGCGAAGCGCGTTCGACGCCTACTTGAGCTCGCGCTTCAAGATCTTGCCCGTCGGGCCCTTCGGGAGCGCATCGCTGAACTCGATGATGCGGGGATACTTGTAGGCGGCGAGGCGCTCCTTGCACCAGGCCCGAAGCTCATCGGCGCTGAGGCCGGAATCGGGCCGCGTCACGACGACGGCCTTCACCTCTTCGCCGTGACTCTCGTGCGCAACGCCGATGACGGCGGCCTCGAGGATCGCCTCGTGGCCGTAGAGCACTTCTTCGATCTCACGCGGGTACACATTGAAACCGCCGCGCAGGATCATGTCCTTTTTCCGGTCGACGATGCGATAGGAGCCATCGGAATCGCGGATGCCGACATCGCCGCTGTGGAACCAGCCTCCGCGCACAGCCTCGGCCGTGGCGTCAGGGCGACCCAGGTAGCCCTTCATGATGTTGTGTCCGCGGATGCAGATCTCTCCGCGCTCGCCGTCGGGTACGGGCTGATCCTCCGCGTCGAGGATGCACATCTCGACGCCGTAGACCGGATAGCCGATGGAGCCCACGTTGCGCGGGCGGCCGGGCATGTTGAAGCACGCGACGGGTGACGTCTCCGAGAGGCCGTAGCCCTCCAGGATTTCGACGCCGAACTTGCTCTCGAAGGCCCTCATCACCTCGACGGGGAGCGGCGCACCGCCGGACATGCAAAAGCGCAGGTCGAGCGCGGGCAGGTTCTCGGCTTCGTGGTGGAGGAGTGCAAAGTACATCGTGGGAACACCGGCGAAGACCGTGACGCTGTCGCGCGCCATCACCTCGAACGCCTCCGCCGGCGTGAAGCGCGGCAGCAGCGTGAACGTGGCCCCCGCCGCGATGAAGGCGTTCTGGATGCAAGTCTGACCGAAGGAATGGAAGAGGGGAAGCGTGGCGAGCGCCACGTCATCCTGTGTCGCGGGCATCAGCTTCGGGACGACGACCGCGCAGTTGAGCAAGAGGTTCGAGTGGGTGAGCTCGGCACCCTTCGGCTTCCCGGTGGTGCCGGACGTATACAGAATGACGGCCGTGTCGGTCGCCTCTGAAGCATGCAGGGCGTCGATCGCCTCCGCCCGAGCCATCTCGCCGACGCTCTCGGGGCCCTCGGGCGCCGCGAGCGCGATGGGCACACCGAGGGCACCGGCGCCTTCCCGCGCCGGCGCTTCGAAGAGCGGATGCGCGATCAGCAGCTTCGCGCTGGAGTCTTCCAGATGATAGGCCACCTCCGGGGCCGAGAGAAGCACGTTGAGCGGCACCACGGTGCAGCCGGCATAGAGGATGCCGAAGTACGCCACGGTGAACTCCGGCACGTTCGGCACGAGCAGCGCCACGCGATCGCCGGATCCGAGGCCACGCTGGCGCAGCGATGTCGCTACGCCGCGGGCCGCTCGCTCGAGCTCGCGGTAGCTGAGCGCCCGTTCGCCGAGGCGCAGCGCAATGTGATCGGGGCGCAGCTCTGCACTGCCAGACAGAATGCTTCCGAGATTCGCGTACACGGCCTTCCCTTCAGACCGGCAGGTCGTTGCGGTCGAACAAGCTCTCGAGCTCGATGCCGCGCTCGGCGAAGGCCGCCGCGGCGCCCTCGCCGCGGTCCACCAAGCACAACACACGGCCGACCTTGCCACCCGCTTTCACCACCGCGTCCACGGCTTCGAGGGTCGACCCGCCGGTGGTGCAGGTGTCTTCGACGAGCGCAACGGTCTGCCCCGGCACGAATCCCCCCTCGACGCGCTTGCCAAGGCCGTGGCGCTTCGTCTCCTTGCGCACGAAGAAGCCGAGAAGCGGCGTCTCGGCGTCCCGCGCGGCCGCCGCGGCGAGCACCGCGGAGACCAGCGGCACGGCACCCACGGCCATGCCGCCGACCGAGTCGACCGGGGGGCCCGCGCGCAGGCGCTCGAGCACCAGCTCACCGGCCAGCTTGACACCGCGTGGGCGCATCAGTGTCTGGCGCAGGTCGAGATAGAAGTCGCTCTGCTTGCCGCTCGTGAGAGTCACCTGCTCCCGCCGGAACGACACCTCGAGGATCAAGTCCAACAACTCCGCGCGCTGCGCTTCGCTGGCCACGATTGCCCCCACCTATTGCTTGCGGATGCCGAGGGCAAACTCGGCGATCAGTTTGCGGTGCAGCTCGCTGGTGCCCTCGCCGAACTCCAGAGCCTTCGCCTCGAGCAGCAGCCGCCCCACTTCGTATTCGCCCGACACACCGTAGCCGCCGTGCACCTGGATGGCGTCGAGAGCGTTCTGGGTGGCGGCCTCGCTGGCAGTGAGCTTCGCGAGGCTCGCCTCCATGCTGGCGCGCGGCACCCCGGCATCCTTCATGCGCCCCAGGCGATACACGAGCGCACGCGCCGACTCCGTGCGCACCACCATATCGGCGATCTTCTGCTGGATCATCTGGAACTCGCCGATCTTCTGGCCGAAAGCATCGCGCTGCATGGCGTAGTCGGTCGCCAGCTCGAGGCAGCGTTGCGCCTGCCCGACACAGCGCGCGGCCACGGAGTAGCGACCGGTATCGAGTGCGGAGCCGAGGATCGGGAAACCCGCGCCCGGCTCGCCGAGCACGTCGTCGTCGGGCACGAAGGCGCCCGTGAAGTGAACTTCGGCGAGGTTGTCTCGCTTGAGGGTGCGCATCGGGAACTCGGCGATGCTCACGCCGGGTGTCTTCGGATCCAGCAGGAATGCGGTGACGCCCTTGTGCTTCTTTTCGCGATCGACCGTCGCCACCACGAAGAAGACGCCGGCGTGCGCCGCGTGCGAAATGAAGACCTTGGTGCCGGTGAGCTTCCAGCCTCCATCGACGCGCTCGGCGCGGGTGCGCAGATTGCCGAGGTCGGTGCCTCCGCCCGGCTCGGTGAGACAGGCGGAGGCCAGGATCTCCCCCTTGGCGAGCGGCGGGAGCCAACGCTCCTTCTGTGCGCGGCTGCCGTGAGCCAGGATCGAGCTCGCGAGCAACGAGTTCGCCACCGACACCACGGAGGCCACCACCCAGTCACAGCGCGCGAGCTCCTCGCAGATCACGCCATAAGTCACGACGTCGGTGAAGGAGCCGCCGTACTCCTCGGGGATCATCGGGCCCATCAGGCCCAGCTCCGGCAGCTTGGCGATCAGCTCGAGCGGGTAGCGCTCCTCCTGCTCGTAGCGCTCGACGAACGGCAGGATCTCCTTCTCGGCAAAATTCCGAACCAGCTGGCGCACCTGGCGCTGCTCCGGGCTGAGGTCGAAATCGGCCATGCGGGCCGTGGCTTGGGGCATCGGAGCAGTCTAACGCGGCCGCTGGCCCCAGGGGACCAGTTCGTCTACAGTGCCGGGCCCGGAACGGAGTCGAGCGTGAAGAAGGCCAAGCCCCTCCCGCACCGCAATCGCAATAAGTCTTCCCGCGCCAACGCGAAGAAGAGAGCCAAGGTCCGCCGGCGGCGCCTCAACGCCAGCCGCGGGGGCCGCTCCACCTACCGGTAGATCTGGCAGGCCGCGCCGTGCCGAGCGCCGCCCCCTTCCATTTCACGCTCGAAGGCCGCTCTGGCGCGGCGCGCGCGGGCCACTTTTCGACGCCCCACGGCAGGATCCGTACGCCCGCCTTCATGCCGGTGGGCACCCACGGCGCGGTCAAGGCACTGACCCCGGAGCAGGTGCGTGCCACCGGGACCGAGATCCTGCTCAGCAATACCTATCATCTGGCCTTGCGCCCCGGTGAAGGCCTCGTCGAGAAGCTCGGCGGGCTGCATGCCTTCATGCGCTGGGAGCGGCCCATCCTGACGGACAGCGGCGGCTTCCAGGTCTTCTCACTGCCGAACAAGGAGATCAGTGACCGCGGGGTGAAGTTCAAGAACGAAGTCAACGGTCAGGCCATGGACTTGACCCCGGAGCGCTCGATCGAAATCCAGAACGCGCTCGCCGCCGACATCATCATGGCCTTCGACGAGTGCACACCGTTTCCGGCGAGCAAAAAACAGGTGCAGACCGGCGTGCGCCGCACCCTCGAGTGGCTCGACCGCTGCATCACGGCACACCGACACGGCGAACGCCAGGCACTATTCGGCATCGTGCAGGGTGGCGTCGATCTCGACCTGCGCACGTCGTGTGCACAATCGGTCACGGCCTTCGACCTTCCGGGCTATGCAATCGGCGGCGTCTCGGTGGGAGAGGGCCACGAGCTTCTCTGCAAGGTCACCGCCCACACCGCACCGCTGCTTCCCGCTCGCAAGCCGCGCTATCTGATGGGTGTCGGCATGCCCGAGGACATCGTCGCCGCCATCGGCTACGGCATCGACATGTTCGACTGCGTGATCCCGACGCGTTATGCGAGAAGTGCCTCGGTGTTCACCATGCGCGGCCGCATCCGCCTCACCAACCGTCGCTATCGCCGCGACGCCTACCCGATCGACCCCTCCTGCGATTGCATGGCCTGCGCCGGTGGCTTCACCCGCGCCTACCTGCACCACCTCTTCGCCGCCAACGAAGTGCTCTCCGCCATTCTCTGTTCAGCTCACAACCTGCATTTCTACCAGCGACTCGTGCGCGAGGCGCGCGAAGCCATCCTGGTCGACAGCTTCGCTGCCTGGCGGCAGGAGTTTCTGGAGGGCTACGGAAGCTGAACCCCCTGGCGACGGCCCGGACCGGCGGAGTTGACAGCTCTCTGCTGTTTCCATAAACATGGAAATATGGAAATTCAGAAAGCCGTCAGTGCCCTCGGCGCCCTGGCCCAGGAGACTCGCCTCGAGGTGTTCCGCCTGCTCGTGCGCGCCGGCAGCGACGGGCGACCCGCCGGAGAAATCGCCGAGGAACTCGGGGTGCCCTCGGCCACGCTCTCGTTCCATCTGAAAGAGCTGAAGAGCGCCGGCATCGTGAGCTGCGAGCGCGAGGGCCGCTCGCTCATCTACAGCCCGAATTTTTCGATGATGAACGATCTGCTCGCCTTCCTGACGAAGAATTGCTGCCAGGGGCGCAGGCGCTGAGCGGGGACGGTGTTGCCTTCTTGCCTTTTTCGAACGAAAAAGGCAAGAAGGCAACACCGTCCCCGCTGCACTAGATTCCGGATCCGATGCGCGACACCGAGCTGCTGACACCCGAGGAGGTTCTCGCGCGCTACACGTCCGGCCCGAAGCAGGGCGTCTTCACCGACGGCTCTTGCGAGGGCAACCCAGGCCCCGGCGGCTGGGGCTTCGTGTGGGTGCGTGACGACGAGATCGTGGCCCAGGAGTCGGGCCACGACGGCGACACCACCAACAACCGCATGGAGCTGACGGCGTTGATCCACGCCTATCGAGCGCTACCGGAAGATGAGCAGGCCAATATTCACTCGGATAGTCAGCTGTGCGTGAAGACCGTCAACGAGTGGGCGGCGGGCTGGGAGAAGCGCGGCTGGAAGCGCAAGACCGGCCCCATCGCGAATCTCGAGCTCGTGAAGGAGCTCTATGCGCTCGCGCGCGCACACCCGCGCGTCACGCTGCAGTGGATCAAGGCCCACGACGGCTCGCGCTGGAACGAGTACGCGGATGCGCTGGCCTCGGCGTACCTGCTCTAGCTGCCTAGAGCTTCGTTCTACCCAACTTCAGGATGCGCTCGAACGAGCGCTCGTCGATCGGCATCACCGAGAGCCGCGACTGCTTCACCAGCGGAATCTCCGCGAGCTTGTCATCGGCCTTGATGGTGGCGAGCGTCACCGGCTGCACCAGCGCCTTCACAGGTGTCAGATCGACCACCAGCCAGCGGTCGTCATCGGTGGTGGGGTCCTGGTAGGCCTCGCGGGTCACCCGGGCGACGCCCACCACTTCCTTGCCTTCGTTCGAGTGGTAGTAGAGAACGTGGTCGCCCTTGCTCATGGCAGCGAGGTTGTTGCGCGCCTGGGCGTTGCGCACGCCGTCCCAGTAGGTAGAGCCGTCTCTCACGAGGTCGGCCCACGAGTATTTGGAAGGCTCGCTCTTCGCAAGCCAGTGCCTGCGCGGCATCGGCGCTCCTCGGGTCAGCGCATCTCGGGCGGGGTCTGGGCTTTCATCACGTCGCGCGCGAGGTAGGCAACGGTCGAGCGGGGCAGCAGGCGCGCCCCCAGGTTGGCGCGCAGCCAGTTCCACCAGCCGGCAACGACGGAGTGCTGACGGCCCAGCGCGTCGAGGGCAGTCGCAACCACTTCGTCGGCGGGCTGGCCAGTGTGGGCGATCTCGCCGGCCTGCTCCTGAAACTCGGTGACAGTGGAGCCCGGCTCGAGCACCACGACGTCGACGCCCTGGTTGCACAGCTCGACGGCGAGCGCCTCGCCGAACAGCAGGTCGAACGCCTTGGTCGCGCTGTAGACGGCGTGGAGCGGCAGCGCCTGGCGCCCCGAGACGGAGCCCGTCACCACGACGGCGCTGCGAGCCGTGCGGGCCAGCATGCCCGGCAACAACAACGACGTGAGCTGCACCGGCGCGGCACAGTTGAGCAGCACCATGTTCCGCAGGCGCTCACCGTCCTGCTTCGCGAAGCTTCCGGAATAGCCCGCGCCGGCGTTGTTCACCAGAATCGCAAGGTCGAGACCGTCCACCGCCGCGGCCACGCGCGCGACATCCGGAGCACTTGCCAGGTCCGCCACCACCAGCTTCGTTTCGACGCCGTGCCGGCTCTCGAGCTCCGTCGCCAGCTCGCGCAGCCGCTCTTCACGCCGCGCCACCAGCACCACCGACACGCCATTGCGCGCCAGCGCCCGCGCGAACTCGGCGCCGATGCCCGAGGACGCACCCGTCACCAGCGCCCACTCGCCGTAGCGCTCGCGCAGCGGTGCGCTCTCCTCTTCGAAGCTGTCCTTCGCATTCCAGAGGACCAAGGCCGCGAAGGCGAACGGCACGAAGGCAAAGAGCCCGAGCAGGAAGCCCAGGAAACCGCCGGCGTAGAGCATCGGCCACACCAGCATCGAAAATGCCACCTGTCCGACGTAGACCGCCGCCCACGGCCACATCCACGTCTTCATGTGGCGGAAGCCATAGGCCGCCGCCGCATAGACGTACCAGTGGAAGAGCGCCAGAAACTTGGCCCAGCCGCCGTGGAAGCGAACGCCGAACCAGACCTCTTCATCCACGGCCGCCGGCTTGATGAAGATGTCCCAGGGAAGATAGACGAACGCCATGTAGGCGGAAAAGACCATCAGCACGTTCATCCAGGCGGGACGACCGGCGAAGACGTAGCGGAGCCATTCGCGCATGCAGGGGCCTCCAAGGGGGCGCGCGGGCGCCAACGCAGCCTACGCCCAGACCTGTGCCATTTCAATCGAGTCGGCGCTCAGTCCTGGGCCTCGCCGGTCATCGGTACGAAACGTACGGGCAGCACGCGATCGCGCGTGATGCCGGCGGCCGTGCGGGTGAGCAGCACGAGCTCCTGCTCGCCACTTCCGACGGGAACGATCATGCGGCCGCCGATGGCGAGCTGCTCGATCAAGGGCTCCGGCACGTGGTCGGGTGCGGCCGTCACGATGATCGCGTCGAAGGGCGCTTCTTCGGGCCAGCCCTGGTAGCCATCGCCCGCGCGCACGGAGATGTTCTCATAACCGAGCTCGACGAGGTCGGCGCGCGCGCGCGCGGCCAACGGCGCCACGATCTCGATGCTGTAGACGTGGCGCGCCAACTCGGCGAGCACGGCCGCCTGGTAGCCAGAGCCTGTGCCGATCTCGAGCACGCGTTCGCTGCCGTCGAGGTCGAGGCTCGCGGTCATGAAGCCCACGATGAACGGCTGCGAGATCGTCTGGCGGTGCCCGATCGGCAGCGGGCGATCCTGGTACGCGCGCGACTGCTGCTCCTCGGGCACCAGGCGGTGTCGCGGCACGCGACGCATGGCATCCAACACCCGCTCGTCACGAACGCCACGCGCTGCGATCTGTTCTGCGACCATGCGCGTGCGCGCGCCTTGGGTGGGATCTTCCGCGTGTGCGTCGTTGGCACTCATGACCGACCCGACGAGGAGGAGCAGCGCCGCGTGCCAACGCACCGGTGCCGCTTCAGCCTCCCACCGCTGCGACGACTTCGGGCGGTGCCTGCACGAGCTCGATCAAGACACCCGCACCCCCGACCGGCGAGGCCTCGTTGCCCTTCGGGTGGATGAAGCAGACATCGTGGCCTGCAGCGCCCTTGCGAATGCCGCCGGGGGTGAAGCGCACACCCTGCTCCTCGAGCCAGGCGACCGCCCGAGTGAGATCGTCGATCCAGAGACCCACGTGATTGAGCGCCGGCTCGTGCACCCGCGGCCGCGCGGCGGGATCGATGGGCTGCATCAGGTCGACTTCCACCGCGAGCGGGCCGTGGCCGGCCTCGGCGATGTCCTCGTCGACGTTCTCGCTCTCGCTACGGAAGTTGCCCTTTTCGGTGAGGCCGAGCATGTCGATCCACAGCCGGCGCAGCTCGCTCTTCTTCGGCGCACCGACGGCGATCTGCTGCACTCCCAATACACGAAACGGTCGCTCGGCCACGGGGCTCTCCTCGACGCTGAACCATCAGATTAACGAAACCCGTGGCCCACCAGGTAGCGTTCGCTGGTGCCCTTGCGGCTGGCCTTCGGCTTCAGGCTGCGAGACCTGTCGAAGCTCTCGCACAGCCGCTTCTCGATGGCCTGGGCCTCCGGACACTCGAGCAGCTTGACGAGCAGGTCGCCCCCGGGCCGCAGCAGCCGCGGCACCAACGCCTCGATGGCCTCCAACAGCGCCTCCTCCTGCGCGCGATCCGTCGCGCGCACGCCCGTGAGCTTGGGGGCCGCGTCGCAGATCACCACATCCGCCGGCCTGCCGAGCAGCTCCAACAGCGCGTCGGCGGTCGCCGCCTCCGTGAGATCCGCGCACAGGAACGACACGTTCTTCTCGTACAGCGGCGGATCGAGCTCGGCGATATCGACGCCGACGACGCGTCCCTTCGGCCCCACGACCTGAGCCGCCACCTGCAACCAGCCCCCGGGCCAGCAGCCCAGGTCGAAGACCCTTGCCCCGCGCTTCAGGATGCGCGCGCGTCGCTGGATCTCTTCCAGCTTGTACGCCGCGCGCGAGCGATAGCCCTCGCTCTTGGCGCGCTGGTGGTACATATCCTTGCGATCGTATCTGGCCATGAGGTCGGCCTCGAAGGGAGAGGCCGCTCCGGAAGAACGCCCCTAGCGGCTGATCTTCTTTGTCGGGCGGATCTGGACCAGGCCGTTCTTGTGGCCCGGCACGGAGCCGCGTACGTAGAGAAGCCCGCGATCGCCGTCGACACGCACCACTTCGAGGTTCTTGACGGTGGCGCGCTCGGCGCCCATCTGGCCGGGCATCTTCATGCCCTTGATGACGCGACCGGGGTAGGCACCCGCACCGATGGCCCCGCCATGGCGCGTATTCTCGTGGGTGCCGTGGGTGCGACGCTTCACCGAAAAATTGTGGCGCTTCACGACGCCGGTGAAGCCGCGGCCCTTCGAGGTGCCGATCGCATCGACGTGCTGACCGGGCGCGAAAATGTCGACCTTGATCTCCTGCCCGACCTCGTACGCTTCCGCCTCCTCTGCCGTGAGCCGACTCTCCTTGAGGAAGCGACCGGGCGTGGCGTTCGCCTTGCCGTAGTGGCCCGCGAGCGCCTTCGTCGTGCGCGTCGGCTTGCGCTCCTCGAACGCCAGCTGCACGGCGCTGTAGCCGTCCTTGTCCTCGGTCTTCTTCTGGACGACCGTATTCGATGCCGCGAACAGCACCGTCACCGGAATACACTCTCCGGAGTCGTTGAAGATCTGGGTATTGCCGACCTTGCGGCACAGAAGCTGAAGCGGCACGACTGGATTCTCCAGGTTTCACGCTGGGTTGCGAACGCTGCGGCGACCCGGCGGAGCCGCGCAATATAGGAGGCTTCTGTGAGCGTGTCGAGCCGGCCCCGCCGCGTGCTCGTGCTGGGCCTCGACGGCTGCTCGTTCGACGTGCTGCGTCCGCTGGCAGATGCGGGAGAATTGCCCCACCTGGCGCGCTGGCTCGCGGACGGCGTCGCCCGGCCGCTGTGCAGCACGACGCCGCCCATGAGCTTTCCAGCCTGGTCGACGTTCCAGACCGGGCTCGAGCCGGGCGGCCACGGAGTCTTCGACTTCACACAGAAGGAGGCCGGGGCCTACCGGATCCGCTTCAGCAACGCCCGCGACCGCCGGGGCCTTTCGCTCTTCGCCCGGCTGAGCAGGGCCAGCGCACCGGTGCTGGCCCTGGGCATGCCGGCGACGTTTCCGCCAGAGCCCCTCGAGGGATTGCTGGTGGCAGGCTTCGACGCGCCGGTCTCGACCGGCAGCCAGCCGCGCTCCACCAGCGACCCGGCCCTCTACGAACGGATCGCGGCGCGCACGGGGCCCTGGATGCTGCCGGGCCTCGACGAGGCGGCCGCCGCCGAGGGCTGGCACGAGCGGGCGGCCCGCAGCCTGGTCGAACGGGTGCAGCGCAAGGGCGCTTTCGCGCTGGAGGCGTTGGCGCAGCTGCGCAGTGCGGGACGCGCGCCGCAGCTCATGTGCGTCGTGTTCTCCGAGAGCGACACCGTGGCGCACCACTTCTGGCGCGACCACGACCCGGCCTCGCCGCGCCACGATCCGAACGCGAGCCCCGTGCGGCGGCAGGCGTTGACCGCCGTCTACCGGGCGCTCGACGCGGCCTGCGGCGAGCTGCACGCAGCCTTTGGCGAGGAGGCGCTCTGCGTCGTCGTGTCCGACCACGGATCGGGGGGTGCAGCCAGGCGCATCGTGCACCTCGGCCGGCGCCTCGCCGAGACGGGTCTGCTGCGCCGCAACGAGTCGCGCAGCACCATGGACGCGCTGGCGCGCGCCACACGCGACGCGGCGCTGCAGGTACTCTCTCCGCGTATGGCCGAACGCATCTTCCGCAGCGCGCGCTCGGCGGCCGCCCGGGTCGAGAGCGCCGTGCGCTTCGGCGGGCACGACTGGCGGCGCACGCTCGCGTTCACCGAAGACGTGAACACGCAGCCCGGCGTCTGGATCAATCTGCGCGGGCGCGAAGCATCGGGCTGTGTCGCACCAGCCGACTACGAGCGGGTGCGTGAGGACGTGATCGCCGCACTCGAAGACTGGAAGCTGCCCGGCGCGGGCCCGGTAGTGGCGCGAGCGCGGCGCCGCGAGGACGTGTACGCCGGCCCCCACGTCGAGCGCGCGCCGGACATCGTCGTGGAGCTGGCCAGCGACGCGGGCTACGGGCTCTCGCTGGTGCCGACCCCATGGCGCCGAGGCGACGACCGGAGCGTGATCACGCTGGGCGACGACGAGCTGGGTGGCGGGCGCGGCCGTGGCATGAATGGCACCCACCGTCAGGATGGAGTCTGGATCGCCCACGGCGAAGGCGCGCGCGCACCGCGCGATGCAGAGTGCCCGCGGCTCTCCGACGCGGCGCCGGCATTGCTCGCCGCACTGGGGTGTGACTGGGACGCGGGCGACACCGACGCACCGCGGCCGTCGCCGTACTCAGCTGAAGAAGAGCAGCAGGTCGCCTCGCGGCTGCGCGCCCTCGGGTACCTCGAGTGAGCGCGCGGCCGGACCTCTCCCTGGTCTTCCCCGTCTTCGACGAGGAGGAGAGCCTCGCGAAGCTGCTCGACGCGGCGCTGGCCCTGGGTCCGAAGCTCGCCGCCGAGTTCGAAATCGTGGTGGTCGACGACGGCTCGCGCGACGCCAGCGCGATGCTGGCGGCCGGATACGCCGAGCAGCATCCCAACGTGCGTCTGCTGCGCCACGGCGCCAACCAGGGCTACGGGGCCGCGCTGCGAGCGGGGCTGCGTGAAGCGCGAGGGGAGCTGGTGTTCTTCAGCGACGCCGATCTGCAGTTCGATCTCGAAGAGCTGGCGACGCTGATCCATCACGCGCGGGAGTTCGACATCGTGGCCGGCTACCGGGAGCGGCGGCGCGACCCGTGGGGGCGCAGACTGCTGGCGGGCGTGTGGGGAGCATTGGTGCGGCGGCTATTCGGGCTGCACGTGCGCGACATCGACTGCGCCTTCAAGGTGTTTCGGCGACACGTGCTCGAAGCCATCCCGATCGCTTCGATCGGCGCGTTCATCAACACGGAGATCCTGGTGCGTGCGCGCAGCGCCGGCTTTCGCATCCACCAGGTGCCCGTGACCCACCGACGGCGACGCTTCGGACGCCAGAGCGGCGCACACCCCAAGGTGATCATCCGCGCACTGGTCGAATTGTTTGCACTCTACCGGGAGCTGCGCAGGAACGTCGTCGTCCGCTCGGCCCTCGGCGACGAGCACTGATGCCCCGGCTCGCGTTGCTGGGAGCGTTTCCGTTCCCCGCGCCGTTCGGCTCCCAGCGCTACTTCGCCGCGCAGGCCGCGGCTCTCGCCGATGCCGGCGCGGAGATCACGCTCTGCTGTTACGGCAGCGGCTCGGGCGAGAGCGACCGGCGTTTCGACATGGTGCGCGTGGCAGCAGCGCTGTCGCCCCGCCGCGTGCGCTCGGGTCCAGCCCTCGCGAAGCCCGTGGCCGACCTCGCGCTCGGCCGCGCCTTGCTGCGCGCCGCGAGCGCACGTGGCTTCGACGCGGTGCTGGCGCACAACGTCGAGGGCGCCGCCATCGCGCTGGCCGCACGGGCTCTCGGCGGACCGCCGGTGGTCTACGTCGCACATACGCTGATGGCCGCCGAGCTCGACGCCTGGCTGCCGCGAGCACTGGCGAGCGCCGCGGTAGGTGTCGGCGCCCGCCTCGACCGCGGCGTCGCCGCCCGCGCCGACGCCGTCCTGACCCTGTGCGAGCCGGCCGCCAACGCCCTGCGTCCCCACGCGAGAGGCTGCCTCGCCAACGTGGCGCCGGGCCACGCGCCACAGCCGCCACCCGACGACGCCGAGATCGCGCGCGCCTGCGCGGAGGCCGGCGTCTCGCGGGATGGCTTCGCCCTCTACACCGGCAACTTCGACCGCTACCAGGAGCTCCCGGTGCTGGCGGCCGCCGCCCGGCGCGTCCCAGAGATTCCGGTCGTCTTCGCCACCCACGTGCCCGGGCACCTCGCGCAGCCGGGTGTGCGCTGCCTGCGGATGGCACCGCAGGCGGCGCGCGCGCTCACCTACGGCGCCGCGGTGACACTGGCGGCCCGCCGGCGCGAGGGCGGCTTTCCCATCAAGCTGCTCGAATACATGGAGGCCGGGCGCGCGATTCTGGCACGGGCGGGCCTGTGCGAAACGCTCGAGCACGATCGCTCCGCCTGGCTCGTGCCGCGGGACGCCGGCGCAGACGCCTTCGTTGCGGCACTGCGCGCGCTCCACGCGGCGCCGGCGACGCGGGCGCGCCTCGGCGCAGGCGCACGTGCAACACTCGAAGCGCGGCACGCCTGGCCCGCGCTCGCAAGCCGCATCCTGACTCTCGTCGAGACCGTGCAGGGCACGGCCTCCGACGGGATCGCCCACGGGAGTCCAGCGCGATGAAACCCTTCCAAGCGATGCCCGCGGCGATCGCAATGCTGCTGGCGAGCGGCGTGCTCGCCGCATGCGCCGGCGCGGGCAAGCCGACGCCGGCGGTGCTCGACGCACTCTGGCCCGAGGGACGAACCACCGTAGGGCTGGCGCAGCTGGCGGCGCGGGCACCGCTGGCGCCGGACGAGAACTTTCGCGCCGTGGAGATCGCCCGCGACGCGGCTACGAGTCACCACGTGGTCAGCATCCGCGGAGCGGAGGTGCCGCACCGCCACGACCGTCACGATCTGCTGGTCATCCTATTGGAGGGCTACGGCAGCATGCGGCTCGGCGACGAAGTGCGCCCAGTAGGGATGGGCTCGATCCTCTACATCCCGCGCGGCACTCCCCACAGCTTCGCGAATCACGGCGCTGCACCCGCGGTGGCCTACGCCGTCTATCTCCCGGCTTTCGATGGGGCAGATCGGGTGCTGACCGACCCGTAGCGCGCAGCCGAGCTCCGCGCGCTCTACCGCGCAACCCCGCGCGCCGATACCCTTCGGAGCGCAGAAGACCTCGCGCCACCCCCTCCCAGGGAGTGGCGGCGGGGCTTACTTGCGTTCGGCGTCCGCTGGGGGCCCGATTGGCAGCAGGCACGCGGCATGACGAGACGTAGACAGGCAGACGGGGGCGACACGCCGTTCGACGCACTGGTGCGCCGCGTCCTCGACCGCCAGCACAGCCTGCGTCTCACCGGGCTGCGCGGAGCTGCGCGTGCGCTGGTGACAGCCCGCCTCGCGGCAGCACACGGCGATCGTCCGGTGCTGGTGCTGGTGCCCGACTCGAAGACAGCGGACGGCTTCGCCGGCGACTTGCGGGCGCACCTCGGCGAAGCGGAGAGCGGCGGCCGCGTGCGCACATTCCCGCACCACGACGTCCACCCCTACGAGCGTTTCTCACCGCAGCCGTTCGTCGTCGCGCAACGCATGAACGTCCTCTACCGCTGGCTGGCTTCGGCTTCCGGCGCCGACGTCGAGCCCGCCCCGATTGCGGTGGCACCCTGGACGGCACTCGACTTGCGTGTGCCTTCTCGGGAGACGGTGCGGGGCAAATCCGTGCACCTCGAGATCGGGCAGACCCTCGACCGCGACGCGCTGGTCGAGGTGCTGCTCTCGGCTGGCTACCAGCGCATGCCGCTCGTAGAGGAGCGCGGCGAGTTGGCGGTGCGCGGGCACGTGATCGATCTCTTCCCTCCGCACCGCGAGCGACCGATTCGCGTCGAGCTGCTGGGCGACGACGTCGAGCAGCTGCGCGAGTTCGATCCCGCCAGCCAGCGCTCGGAAGCACCGCTCGCATACGTGGTGGCGCCGCCGCCGCGCGAGATCCTCTTCGACCGCTCTCTGGTGATCGAGCGCGGCGATGCCATTCGCGATCTGGCGCGCCAACAGGGCGTGGCCGACCGCGCCGTCGACGAACTGCTCGACGCACTGCTGCGCGGGCATCTGCCGCCGGGTATCGAAGCGCTGGCACCCCTGTTGCAGCCGAGCCAGGAGACGGTCTTCGACTTCCTGCCACGAGACACGCTCATCGTCGTCGACGATCCCGACGCCGGCCGCGCACGGCTGCTGCGCCACGCCGAAGAGCTGCTCGAGAACTTCGACCTCGCGCGCGAGAACGGCCGCGTGGTCGCGCCGCCGGATCGACTGACCCTGGGCGCCGACACGCTGCTGGAAGCGGTGGGTGCGCGCCACCCCGTCGTTCTCGAACACTTGGTTTCGGATGGCCTGCCGAGCCGCGGCGAGACGATCGAGGTGGCGACCGGCGACCACGACGAGCTGCGTCGGGAGCTCCTGCGCGCACGCAGCGATGACGCGCCGCTGGCGCCCCTGGTGGATCGCCTGGCGCGCTGGCAGAGCACGGGCTGGCGCACGCTGCTCGCCTGCCGCGCCCGCTCCCACGCCGAACGCTTGCGCCACCTGCTCTCGGAGCACGGAGTCTCGGCGCGGATCACCGACGCACCACACCCCGAACCGCGCTGGTCCGGACGCGGGCGTGTCGAGATCCGCCTCGTGGAGATCTCGCAGGGCTACAGCCTCGGGCTCGAGAAGCTCGCCGTCGTCGGTGAAGAGGAGATCTTTGGCCCGCGAGAGAAGCGCAAGGTGCGCAAGGGCTGGCCCGAGGGCGCCGCCGTCGAGTCCCTGGCACACCTGCAGACCGGCGACTACCTGGTGCACGCGGACCACGGCATCGGTGTCTACCGCGGGCTCGTCAAGCTGAATCTGCGCGGCATCGAGGACGAGTTTCTGCGCCTGCAGTACGCGGAAGAGGCGAGGCTCTTCGTGCCGGTGCACCGCCTCAATCTGATCCAGCGCTACTCGGGCTCCGACGGACACGCGCCACGCATCGATCGGCTCGGGGGGCAGACCTGGGAAAAGGCCAAGCGCGGCATCAAGCGCGCCTTGCGAAACATGGCGCAGCAGCTGCTCTCGGTGCACGCGGCGCGCGAGCTCACTTCGGGCTTCGCTTTCTCGCCCCGGGATTCACTGCTCGAGGAGTTCGAGGCCATCTTCCCGTTCGAGGAGACGCCGGATCAGCTGGCGGCCATCGAAGATACGCTGGCGGATCTCCAGAAGCCGAAGCCGATGGATCGCCTGGTGTGCGGCGATGTCGGCTATGGCAAGACAGAGGTCGCGGTGCGCGCCGCGTTCCGCGCAGTGATGGACGGCAAGCAGGTGGCGGTCCTGGTGCCCACCACAATCCTGTGCCAGCAGCACGAAGAGACGTTTCGCAAACGTTTCGAGGCCTACCCGGTCGTGATCGAATCCCTCTCGCGCTTTCGCACCGCCGCCCAGGCACGCCGGGTCCGCGAGGGCCTTCTCGACGGCAAGGTCGACATCGTGATCGGCACACACCGGCTGCTGCAGAAGAGCGTGCAGTACCGCGATCTCGGGCTGCTCGTCGTCGACGAGGAACACCGCTTCGGGGTCGCCCACAAGGAGCGCATCAAGCAGCTCAAGAAAACCGTAGACGTGCTGACGCTCACGGCCACCCCGATCCCGCGAACGCTGCAGATGGCCTTCACCGGTGCCCGGGACCTGTCGGTGATGGAGACACCGCCAGCGGACCGCATGGCTGTGCGCACACAGACCTGCCGCTTCTCGGAGAGCCTGGTGCGCGAGGCGATCCTGCGCGAGCTGCGCCGCGGCGGTCAGTGCTTCTTCGTGCACAACCGGGTGCACAGCATCGGCGCGGTGCAGAAGATGTTGGAGAAGGCCGTGCCCGAGGCCGACATCATCCTGGCCCATGGCCAGATGCCCGAACGCGAGCTCGAAGATCGCATGCTGCGCTTCACCCACGGCGAGGGGGACGTGCTGCTCTGCACCACGATCATCGAGAGCGGCCTCGACGTGCAGCGCGCCAACACGATCCTGATCGACCGCGCAGACACGCTGGGACTCGCCCAGCTCTACCAGCTGCGCGGCCGCGTCGGCCGCTCGAACCAGCGCGCGTACGCCTACCTGCTGGTCCCCGGCGAGGCGGCCCTCACGTCCGACGCCGAAAAGCGGCTCCAGGCAATCCAGGATCTCGCCGCGCTCGGCTCGGGTTTCCGGCTCGCAAACCTCGATCTCGAGATTCGCGGCGCGGGCAACCTGCTCGGTGCGGAGCAGTCCGGCAATCTGGCCGCTGTCGGCTACGAGACGTACACCGAGATGCTTCAGGAAACGATGGACGAGCTGCGGGGCAAGGCGGTGCAGCACGAGGTCGATCCGGAGATCCGGCTCGCCGTGGCCGCGAGACTCCCCGACGACTACGTGCAGGACGTGAGCCAGCGCCTGGTGCTGTACAAACGGCTGGCGTCGTGCCGCGAAGACCTGGAGATCGAGCGTCTTCGCGACGAGCTGCTCGATCGCTTCGGCGCGCTGCCGGCCGAGGCCGAGAATCTGATGGCAGTGATCCGCATCAAGATTCGCGCACGGCGCCTGGGCGTCGCCGCCATCGATCAACAGAACGGCGAACTGGTCTTCACCGCCGCAGAGCAGAGCCAGGTGGATCCACAGCGCCTGCTCAATCTGTTGAAGCAGGCCGGGCGCGGGCTGCGGGTGGCACCGGGGCACCGGATCCACGCGCCGGCACCGAAAGGAGGCCCGCGCGAGCTCTTCGCCGCCACCCTCAACGTCTTGGCGAGCCTCGGCGCGGGCTGACCGCGCAGCCTGGGCCCCGCTCCTGGGATACCCTCGACACGTGTCGCGCGCCGCGCCGCAAACGTCTCCCGCGCCGCCCAGCGCGGCGCCCGTGCTGGCACTCTGCGCCGCAGCTGGCGCAGTCTTCCTGGTCGCTTTCGCCGTCTCGGTTTCGCAGTTTCCCTATCAGCCGGGCTTCGACGACGCGGAGCACGTGGCAGCGGCACTCGTCTGGCGCGACGAACTCAGGCTCGACGCGTCGGGCCCGTTCGTGCGCGTGCCTCTGTGGCAGATGTTGTTGGGCACTCTCTTCCACCTCGCGCGTCCGTTGGTGGTGATCCCAGCGCTGCAGATCGCGTGCGTGCTGGCGAGCCTCGCCGCATACGGGGTATTTGTGCGCCACGCCCAGCGTACGACGCCGATCCCGCTGCCGGCGCTGGCGACGCCCCTGCTGGCATTCGTGCTGGCGCCGCAGACCCTCCTCTACGCGCGCCACCCGGTGAACGAGCTGTGGATCGGTGCGCTCTGCGCCTGGGTGCTGGCGCTCGGCGTCACCAGGCCGCGCGGCGCATGGCTCGCAAGCGGCCTCGCCGTCGGTGCCGCCGCCATGACGAAGCTCTCCATGGGGCTGCTGGTGCTGCCGGCACTGGTCTTCGCCTGGCGCGGCGACACCGAGCAACGCCGGCGCCGGCTCGCGGGCGTGGCCCTCGGTGCGGCGCTGGTGACGGGCCCTTGCATCGCCCTGCACGAAGTGCAGCGAGGCGAGCTGCCACTCGACACCACCTCGGCCTACACGCTCGGGGAATACATGCCGGATGCCTGGATGCGGCTCGGCGACCACGCCGAGCGCCAGCGCGCCGGCATGCAGAGCTTCCGGCGCCAGCTGGCGGAGGATCCGCTGGGCTTCACCGGCGCTGCGTTCGAACGCCTGGTGCGCTGGCTCAGGCGGCCGGCCAGCGCCGACTTCGCGCTCTTCGTGCGGGGCTTCCCGAAGCGCAGCGTCGGCCTGTGGGAGCACACTGTGCTGTGGAGCCTGCTCGTGCTGGCGGTCGTGGGCACCACCCGGAGCTCGGCTCCCATCTGGACCTTCGTGCTGGCACTGCCCGTGTTGTGCAGCGTACCGCTGCACGTGCCCTTCGTGCCGAAGATCCTTCCGATCTTCCCCTGCCTGCTGCTCGCACCGCTCGGGTTGGCCCGCCTGCTGGACCGTTTTCGTTAGGTCACACCGTCAGCCGGCGAAGCCCAGAAAGAGCGCACCCACGAACGCGGACAGCCAACCGGCCAGTGCCGCCCGCGCCCAGTCCGGCAGAGCGGCGTCCAGCTGCCGATAGCCCAGCGCGAAGGCCAGGGCGGCCGGCGCCGTCAGCAAGAGGGCGTAGGCCGCCTTGGCTTGCCCGAATAGCGCCAGCTCGAAGGTCAGCGTGGTCAAGGCGAGTGCCACGGCCCAGCTCGTCGTCAACAGAAAACCAAGTGCGAGCCGCCTGCAGGGCTCGCCGTCGCGCAGTGCCTGGTGCACCAGCACGACACCGCCCGCGCCGAGCAGCACGGTCGCCGGAAGTGCCAGCCAGTAACCGGCGCTCATGTAGCCGTAGTTCCAAAAGGCGTGGCGATGCCACGGATCCGTGCGCCCCGCGATGAACCCGTCCCCCCAGGCCGTCGAGTAGAGGGCGTCCCAGAACGAACGGAACCCCGCGAGGTAGGGATGCACCAAAGCCTCACCGAAGCTCGAGTAGTAGGCGGGAGTGTGGAAGCCGGGCTGGTGCCACCAGCGCTGCGCAGGGCCAGGCAGGTTCCAGTTTCCCATCACCGGCGTACCGTGCACGAGATAGGTGTGCAGATAGAACCAGCCGGCAACGAGCGCGAACACGGCACTGCAGGCGACCAGCCATCCGGCAGCGCGGGCCGGCGGCGCCCGCTCGATGCAGATCAGCTTCCACACGAGAAAGAAGAGGGCCACCGGCACCACCACGAGCACGGTGAATTTCGTCAGTGCTGCTGCGCCGAATAGCAATGCAACGCCCACGAGCGCCGGCAGAGAGGTTCGGGGACGCAGCAGCGACGCCACGACCGCCAGCAATGCGGCACCTCCGAGCGTGGCGTGCAACGCCTCGTTCGAAAGGTATGCCGCGCTGTAGACGTTCACCGGAAGAACCGCCGCGAAGAGCGCCGCCAGACCGGCGGCTGCCGGCGCCCGCGGCACGAGGCGCCGCACCAGCCCCCAGGCAATCCAGATGCTGCCGAGACCCGCGAGCAGGGTGAGCGACTTCAGCGCCGCCGCGCCGCCCCCGGCCGCCAGCACGCCGGCCACGAGCGCGTGGAAGAACGGGGGGTGGTAGGTCGACCAGCCAGACGCCGCATCCGGAAGGCTGCCGGTTGCCAGCAAGTGCTCCGCGTAGAGCAGGTGATGGCTGGCGTCGAAGCCGATGTCGTTGGGCATGCTCCGAAACTTCGCCGCGAGCGGACCGAGCCAGGCGGCGGTGGCCACGACCGGAGCCGCGGAGCCGAACAGGGCCGGCGCCGCTGCCGCAAACACCCGGCGGAAGGCCACGAAGAACCCAGCGCCCAGCACGCAGAGCGCGAGCAACATCGGCGCATTCGCGATCACGGCCTCGCGTGGCGTTTCGACGGACAGCGCGCGCGGGTTGCGACGGGTGTCGTCGGCCGCGAGCGCGGGCGCCGGCGCGGAGCCGCCGAGCGCGACGCTCCAGTGCGAGCCCGTGGTGATCGCCGGCGTCACGCCCTCGCTGGTGAGCGCCAGCAGGCCCGGCCCGTAGGCGTTGCTCACCTCGACCTCGATCTGCGCCTGGCGGCCGGCGGCGAGGCCGACCGACAAGCTGGCCTCGGAGCGACCCCGCGCGCTGCTGCGCTCCAGCCGCCCGATTTCGGCGCCATCGAGCAGCACGCGGGCATCGCCGAGCGCGCGCAGCCGCAGCCGCGCGCCGCGTGCCACTGCCGTCGGGCGCAACCGCACCGCGAAGCGCGTCGGAACGACGTCGCTCTCGCCCCACTGCTCGAGATCCGCACTCACGGGCACGGGCGCCATGATCCAGGGCGCCGACGCCGAGGGGACGACCCACGGCACCGCCTCGGAAACGCTGCAGCGGGCGATCACCAGAGCCAGCGGAACCAGAACGATCGCCGCGGACGTGATGCGGACCCGACGTTGCGTCCGATTCGGGCTCTGCACTCGCCGCTCCGCCACGGCATCGGAGAGTAGCCGAGCGCGAGCCGCGTCGGGGCGCCAGGGCGGGCTATGCTGAATGCTCCATCGCAACTCCCGGAGATCCTCGAAGATGCGCTTCGCGCTCGCCCTCTCCCTGCTGGCCCCGCTGCTCTGCCCCGCATCGCCGAGCGCAGAGGAGCTGCTCATCGACGGCATCGCGGCACAGGTCAGCACGGATATCGTGCTCGTGTCGGAGGTCATGGATCTGGTGGCGCCCCAGGAACGCGAATTGCGCGCGCAGAACGCGCCCGAGCAACACATCCTCCAGGTGCGTGCCGACGCGCTCGAGACGATGATCGAGTGGCGACTGCTCGAGCAGATGGTGAAGCAGACGGAGCTCTTTGCCACCGAGGCCGAGATCGACACCACCATCGAGGCGATTGCCGCTGAGAACAACCTGACCCTCGGCCAGCTCAAGCGCAGCGTCGTCACGCAGGGCATGGTGTGGGACAGCTATCGCCAGGAGATCAAGCGCGAGCTCGAGCGACGGAAGATCATCAACGCCGTGATCGCCGGCAAGGTCCAGATCGATGACGGCGAAATCGAGGCGATGTACGCCTCGCGTTTCGAGGATCAGCCGGAAGGCGGCACGAAGGTCCACCTGCGCCAGATTCTGGCGGTCGGCGGGGAGGCCGGCAGCGGAGCCACCGTGGAAGAGGCCTGCAAGCTGGTGCGCAAGGCTCGCAACTCGATCACGACCGATCGCGAGTTCTCCGAGTTCGCCATGCGCTTCTCGGCCGTCGCGCCCGAGAAGGGCGGCGACCTGGGCTGGATGCACACCGACCAGCTCTCTTCCTACATGCGCGAGATCGTCGCGCCACTCGAGCCGGGCCAGCTGAGCGAGGTGAAGGAACTCCCCATCGGCTGCACGGTGGTGCAGCTGGTGGAGCGCCGCGATTTCCGTCCCGTGAGCTTCGAAGAGACGGAGGAGGCGCTGCGCGCCGAACTCTACGAAACGAGGCTCATGACCGAGTATCGCGAGTGGATGGAAGAGCTGCGCTCGCACACCTTCATCGAGCGGCGCGGGTATTTTGCGGACGCCGCGCAGTTCGCACCAGACGAAGAGAGCGCCTCGGAGTTCGAGACGGGCCTGGGCAGCGGCAGCGTGCTGGGTGGCGGCGCAGGGGAGGGCCGGGACACACCGTGACCCGAGGAGATGCGTTTCCCGAGGAGATCGTCGTGCGCGGCGCTCGGGAGCACAACCTCCGCAACATCGACGTACGCATCCCGCGCGACCGGCTGGTGGTGATCACGGGGCTCTCCGGCTCCGGAAAATCGTCGCTGGCGTTCGACACGCTCTACGCCGAGGGACAGCGCCGCTACGTCGAGTCATTGTCTGCCTACGCGCGACAGTTTCTCGACCAGCTCGGCAAACCCGACGTGGACTCGATAGAGGGTCTGTCTCCGGCCATCGCCATCGAGCAGAAGACCGCCGGCCGCAACCCGCGCTCCACCGTCGGCACCACCACCGAGATCGCCGATTACCTGCGGCTGCTCTTTGCGCGTGCCGGTGAGCCGCATTGTCCGGAGTGCGGAAAACCCATCGCAAGCCAGACCGTTCAGCAGATGACGGATCGGGTGCTCTCCCTCGGTGAGGGAGCGCGGCTCGAAGTGCTGGCGCCCATCGTGCGCGATCGCAAGGGCGAGTACCGCAAAGAACTCGACCAGCTGCGACGCCAGGGCTACGTGCGCGCGCGCATCGACGGCGAGTCCTGTGAGCTCGGCGATGAGATCCGCCTGAAGAAGTCAGTGCGGCACGACATCGAAGTGGTGGTCGACCGATTGGCCGCGAAGGAGTCCGCACGCGGACGCATCGCCGAGGCCATCGAAACCGCGCTGCGTCTCGCCGATGGGCTTGCAATTCTCGACGTCGGCCCCGGACGCGCAGACATCCAGCTCTCCCGGCGCAGCGCCTGCGTCGACTGCGGCATTTCACTGCCCGAGATCGCACCGCGCATGTTCTCCTTCAACAGCCCGCACGGAGCTTGCTCCGGCTGTGGCGGCCTCGGCACGGAGGACGCTTTCGATCCGGCGCTCGTCGTGCCCGACTCCACCCTGTCGCTGTCCGACGGGGCGATCGCGCCTTGGAGCGCGCGAGGTGCTCCGCGGTACTACAAGCAGTTGCTGGCTGCTCTGGCCGGGCACTACGGCATCTCGCTCGCTGATCCCTGGGACGAGCTGCCGGCTCGCGCACGCCGCGGCATCATCGAGGGCGGCGAAGACGTGGTCTTCGAGTTCGAGCGCGGCGGCAAACACCAGAGCTTCCGCCGCAGCTGGGACGGGCTTCTAGGCGAGCTCGCACGACGCTTCGAGCGAGCCGGCGAAAACGAGCGCGAACGTCTCGCGCGTTACCGCAGCCCGCACACCTGCCCGGCTTGCGAGGGCTCGCGGCTACGCCCCGAAGCCCGCGCGGTGCGTATCGCCGGTGCGTCGATCAGCGACGTCACCGCACTCCCCATTCACGAGGCAGGAGCGTGGATCGACGGCCTCTCATTGGACGAGGGCCAACGCCAGATTGCCGAGCGTGTGGTCGGCGAAATCCGCGAGCGCCTGCAATTTCTCGAGGACGTCGGGCTCGAGTACTTGAGTCTCGACCGCGCCAGCGCCACGCTCTCTGGCGGCGAGGCCCAGCGCAGCCGCCTCGCGACCCAGGTGGGTTCGTCGCTGATGGGCGTGCTCTACATCCTCGACGAGCCTTCCATCGGACTGCACCCACGCGACAACCGCCGGCTCCTCCGCAGCCTCGAGAAGCTGCGCGACGCGGGCAACAGCGTGCTGGTCGTCGAGCACGACGAGGAGACGATTCGCGCCGCCGACCACATCGTCGACATGGGCCCGGGCGCGGGAATCCACGGCGGCGAAATCGTGGCCGCTGGCTCGCCCGAAGCCCTGACCGCTGCACCCGCATCGCTCACCGGCGCCTACCTCGCGGGCCGGCGCACCATTCCGGTGCCCAGTCGGCGGCGCCCACCGGGACGACGGGCCATCGTGCTGACCGGTTGCTCGCAGCACAACCTGCGCGACATCAGCTTCCGGCTACCGCTCGGCGTGCTGAGCGTCGTGACGGGCGTGAGCGGCTCGGGCAAGTCGACGCTGGTGAACGACACGCTGTACCGCGTGCTGGCGGCGCGGCTCCACGGCGCGCTCACGCCGCCCGGGCGCTTCCGGCGCATCGCAGGCCTCGACGAGATCGACCGCGTCATCGATGTGGACCAGGCGCCCATCGGCCGCACGCCGCGCAGCAACGCCGCCACCTACGTGGGCTTCTTCGATGGCATCCGCAAGCTCTTCAGCCAGGTGCCGGAGGCGCGGGTGCGCGGCTATGGGCCCGGGCGCTTCTCCTTCAACGTAAAGGGCGGCCGCTGCGAGGCGTGTCGGGGCGACGGGCTGATCCGCGTGGAGATGCACTTCCTGCCGGACCTCTTCGTGACCTGCGAAACCTGCCGGGGCCGCCGCTATGACCGCGAGACTCTCGAGATCCTGTACAAGGCGCGCAGCATCGCCGACGTGTTGGAGATGACCGTCGAAGAAGCGCTCGAATTCATGGAAAATGTCCCTCCCGTGCGCCGCGGGCTGCAGATGCTTCACGACGTGGGGCTCGACTACGTGAGGCTGGGGCAACCTGCGACGACGCTCTCCGGCGGCGAGGCCCAGCGCATCAAGCTCGCCAAGGAGCTCTCGAAGCGCAGCACCGGACGCACGCTGTATCTGCTCGACGAGCCAACCACAGGGCTCCACTTCGCGGATGTGGAAAAGCTGCTGGAGGTGTTGAATCGCCTCGTTGACCTGGGCAATAGCGTGCTGGTGATCGAACACCACCCGGACGTGGTGAAGTCCGCGGACCACGTCATCGACCTGGGGCCCGAAGGCGGCGACAAGGGCGGCGAGATCGTCGTCGAGGGCACGCCCGAGGAGGTCGCGCAGCACCCACTCTCTCACACCGGCCGCGCACTCGCGCCGCTGCTCTTCGATTAGGAGCCTGCAGCGCGGCGAGGGTTTGCTCTTGCGAGGCCGG
>JAFDDG010000079.1 GCA_019310965.1 Deltaproteobacteria bacterium | reverse complement strand
CCACTTGTCGATGAATCGATTCCAGTAGAGGACATATCGAAGGGCGAATCTCTCCCAGTCCGCGCGTTCGCATTCGTCTTGGTGGTCCTCCAAGTGGACATGGTAGTACGAAACGATGGACCGAACTGGGTTGCGGTACTGGATGAAGTAGCGTTCCGAAGGAATGATCGGCATTCCCGGCGACGCCCGTAGATCGAGGTCATGGCACTTGGCGAATGTACGAGCCGGATTGACGCACGGAACTGCCCGACAGCCGCAGTGGCGATTCTTCTCGTTCTGGTCGTCGCAGTAGACGAACGCGTCTCCGAAGTAGCGCCTCGCAACCTGGTAGACGGCCCCATGACCACTGCGGGGGATCGACACGCCTTGAGTCGGCCGCATCTTCACCCGCCCCCTCCTGGCACCGCTCACCGAGCTATTTACAGCCTGCTAGCGCTTCAGGATCGCGGCGGTCGCGTTGCCGCCCAGGCCCAGGGTCTGGGCCAGGCCGAGCTTTGCATTCGGAACCTGCCGGCCTCCCGCCTCCCCGCGCAGCTGCCAGGTGAGCTCGGCGATCTGGAAGACCCCCATCGCCGTCGTCGCCTCCCCGAAAGATTGGAACCCGCCGCTGGGGTTGATCGGGAGCTTGCCCGTCGGCGTCGTCTCGCCTTTTTCGATCAGCCGGTCGGCCTCACCGGGCTAACACAAGCCCCAGTCCTCGGGAAAGGCCAGCTCGTAGTAGACGGTGTTGTCCTGCAGCTCCACCAGGTCGAGATCCCCGGGCGCGACTCCGGCCGCGTCGAAGGCGTTGGCGACGGCGGCGGCCGCGTCGCTGTGCTGGACCTTGCGTTGCGGAATCATGCCGGCCACGCCGCCGGGCATCCCGCCCTCGAAGCCCACGGTGGCCACACAGCTCGATGCCACCCAGACGGGATTGCTGGTCCGCTTGCGCGCCACGTCGGCCGAGCAGATGAGCGCCGCCGCAGCCCCATCGCTGACGGGGCAGATCTCATAGAGCCTGAGCGGATCGCACACGAGCGGCGAGTTCAGCACCTCTTCCATGCTGAACTCTTTGCGGAAGCGCGCATTGGGATTGTGGACGGAGTTCTTGTGGGCCTTGACGGAGATCTTCGCCAGGTGCTCCTCCGTCGTCCCATAGTCGTGCATGCGCCGCCGGCACTGCATGGCCCAGAAGGCCGGTCCCGGAACGCCGACGCAGCGCTGCCGCCGGAACTCGGGGTCGGTCTCCTCTTCCACGCCCGAAGTCTGGATGAAGCCCTTGGGCATCTTCTCGCCGCCCACCACGAGAACCACGTCGTAGATGCCGCCCGCAACGAGCGCATAGCCCACGTTGAAGGCATTCCCGCCCGCAGCGCAGCCGGCGGACAGGTTGTAGACCGGAATGCCCGTCGACCCCATGTCCTCGACGACATCGTTCCCGTTCAAGCCCCAGCCCTTGCCCCCGGAGAAGCGCGAGCTCGCCGCGGAGACGGCCTGCACCTCACGCCACTGCATGCCGGCATCCTGCAGCGCGGCCTCGACGGCCGTACGGCACAGCTCGGTCACCGATTTCTCTTCGAACTTTCCGAAGGGGTGCATTCCCACCCCGAGGACCGCGACTTCTCTCATGCCTCTCGTCCTTTCGTCGACGCCGGGATGCCCAGAGCCTCAGATCGGCCTGAACTTCCAGGTGATGATCTCGCTACCGTCGTCCTCTCGGCAGAGCGGCTCCAGAACCAGCTCCATCTCCGAGCCGATCTTCAGCCCGTTCACGTCGTCCGTGCTGATCCTTCCCAGAATCCGCAGCCCCTCCGCGAGGTCGACGAGTCCGACGGCGTAGGGCGCGAAGGGCTCGTCGTACTTTGCCGGCGGAGGCGGAGGAAAGTTCTGAACCGCGCAGCTGTAGAGCTTCCCGTGCGGACCGAAGCTCGCGTCCTCGAGCTTGCTGTCCCCGCAATCCGGATTCTGGCAGTTGGCGGCTTTGGGGAAATAGAGCGTGCCGCAGGTGGCACAGCGGCAGCCCAACAACCGCGGGCCCTCCGACGTTTCGGCGAACAGCCCCTTGATGACGGGAATGGAGTTCGACGTCGTCATGGCGGGTTGGCTCCTTTTGCGACTCGGACGCTGTCTACGGCCAAGGTGGGGACAGGACTAACGACCCGTGAAGCGCGGCTGACGCTTCTCAGCGAAGGCGCGCGGGCCTTCCTGCGCGTCCTCCGAGGCCAGAACACCGGCGCCCATCGAGGTCTCGAGCACGAAGCCGTTTTCCAGCGCGAAGGAACGCACCACGATCTCCTTGGCCGTCCGGACGGCGAGCGGCCCGTTCTGGCAGATCTTCTCGGCGAGCTCGAGTGCCGCCGTCATCAGCTCATCCGCGGGCACGACCTTGTTGATGAGACCAATCTCGTAGGCGCGCTTTGCGTCGATGGGCTGGCCGGTGAGCAGCACCTCCATGGCGAGGGCCCAGGGGATCTGACGCGGCAGCCGGATGTGCGACCCGCCCATGGGGATGATGCCCCAGCGCACCTCTCCCAGGCCGAAGGTCGCGTGCTCCGCGGCAATGCGCAGATCGGTGCCCTGCAGGAACTCCATGCCGCCGGCGATGCAGTAGCCATTCACGGCGCAGATGATCGGCTTGAAGATGTCCGAGAACGGACGCTTGGTGTTGTCCGGCTTGCCCATCTTCTCGCCCGAAGTGAGGCGCGGGATGCCTACCCTGAGATCCATACCGGCACAGAAAGACTTCTCACCAACGCCGGTCAGGATGGCCACCCAGAGATCCGGATCGTTGTTGAAATCATCGAAGGCGGCGTTCATGCCTTCGAGCATCTCCAGCGTGAAGGCATTCCTCGCCTCCGGCCGGTTGAAGGTTACGATCGCGACGCGACCCTTCTTCTCGTAAAGTATCGTCGACGGTAGTTCCACGGTCTCGCTTCCTCTTTGCCCTCAGTCCTCGCCCGGGACCACGCCTGTGGTCTCCTCGAAGACATTCAGCGCCTCCTCCACCGTGTCGAAGACGATCTGCCGGGCCGGCTTCATCTTGGTGACGAAGCCGACACCCTGGCCGGCAGCCTCGCCGACCCAGCCCTCGAGGTTCTGCTCCCTCGCCGCCTGCATCACCTCACCGGAGAGCAGCAGCTGGAAGGGCGCGGGGGCCGGTCGCGGCGCTTCCGGCTTCGCCCACTCATCGTGCCACTTGGTCCTGAGGGTGCGCATCGTGAAGCCAGAGACGCAGGCGGAGTGCACGGTGTCTTCCGCGATGGCGGAGAGGATCCTCTCCTTGACGGCCATCTCCTTGTCCGACTCGCGGGAGGCCAACCACAGCGTTCCCGTCCACGCCCCGACAGCCCCCAGCGTGATGGCGGCTGCCAAGTGCCGACCGGTGGTGATGCCACCCGCAGCAATGACCGGCTTGCCATCCGCGATGGCCACCACCTGCGGCACCAGGGAGAAGGTCCCGATCGCGCCGGTGTGTCCGGCGGCGTCGTGCCCCGCGGCAACGACGGCATCCACCCCGGCGTCGAGCTCGCGCTTCGCCTGGCGGGCCTTCCCCACCAGACCCCACACCTGCATGCCGCGCTCGTGCGCCGCATCCAGGATGAAGTCCGGGTTGCCGAGGCCCGAGGCCAGCACCGCCACCTTCTCGTCCAGCACCACCTCCAGCTGCTTGCGCGGAGTCTCCTGGGTCAGCCAACCCAGCTGCTCGACGAACGGCTGCTCCTTCGGAGTGGAGAGGCCGTAACGCTTCTTGATGCCCTCGGCGTATTCGCGCTGCTCCTTGGGAATCTGGGCCTTGAGATCTGCGATCGTGCCCGACGGAGGAACCGAAGCGGGAAGCACCAGGTCGATGCCGAAGGGCTTGTTGCCCACCTTCTCGCGAATCCACTTGATGTCGGCTGCGATCTCATCGGGGGTGTTCTGGGTCTCCCCCATGACCGCGAAAGCGCCGGCGTTGGTGACGGCCGCGACGACATCCTTGCAGTGGGTGAAGGCGATGAGCGGATACTCGATCCCGAGTGAATCGCAAAGCTTGGTGTGTAGGGGGTTCTTGGCCACGGCTGGGCTCCTTCGTCTGGGATACTCACTGATTCTCGACGGATCATGACTGCTCACGGCTGCCCGTGCCTGACCCGAAAAAGCACGGGGCCGACCCCGGGGTTAGCGCGTCCTCGACGCTCGCGGTTCGGCGACTCAGCCCACCCGCTTCGTGGGCTCGATCTTGGCCAGCTTCGCCAGGGTGAGACCAAGGATATTGGCGCGTATCTCGTCCGTGATCTCCGGGTAGCCCCAATTCTTCTGGAGCTCCTCGGGCATCTCGAGGTTGCGCACGAAGTCGACCACTCGCGTCATCTCGTGGAAGGAGAGGTCGAGGCCCATCACGATCTTCTCCGGGCCCGCCCACTGCAGCGACTCGCCGATCATGTGATAGCCGCGGTGCGGCGCACGGGCGAGCCAGCCGATGATCCCCGAGAGACTCAGGTAGAGGTTCTGATGCTTGCCGGCGAGGCCGATCAGCTCCTCGCTGTGAGGCCAGCCCATGTGATAGGCGATGATCTTGAGCTCCGGGAAATCGAGCAGGACGTCGTCGAGCAGGCCGGGATGCGTGTACTTGCTGGGCTGGGGCAAGACGTAGGCCTCGCCCGTGTGAACCGTGAGCGGGACATCGAGCTCGCAGGCCTTCTCGTAGAAGGGCCACAGGCGCTTGTCGTTCAGCGCGGCGTCCTCGGGCGCGTAGAGCTTGCAGAGGCGGGCCCCGTGCTCCTTGACCAGGAACTCGAGCTCCCAGATGGCGTGCTCCAGGCCGCGACGCACGACCGGGCCCACGTTGCACTCCAGGTAGAGCCGCTCCGGGTGGGGCTCGATAATGTTCATGACGTAGGCGTTGGTGGACATGCTCGTGGTGTAGCCGCTGACGTCCATCATCGGCTCGCGCAGCGCGAAGCACACGTCGACGCCGGCCTCGTCCATGCACTTGACGAGGTCCGCCCCGGTGGGCGGCCCCCCCGCCCTGTCCTCCGTGCCGCCGCCCATCTCGGCGAGGGTGTGGCCCGACCAGGCCCGCAGCACACCGTCCACGCTCTGGTACCAGCGCGAAAAGCCCGGGTAGTAGCTGATCTCCTGCATGGCACCCGGGTTGATGAAGTGGCACTCGGTCAGGGCCACGAAGTAGTCGGGCTGAGTCATCTTTCGCCTCTCCTCATCTCGCTGGCATCGGTCGACGGCGTCTCGGCGCCGTGAATCAGTGTCCAGAGCCGCTGGGGGGTGGCCGGGACCTCGGTCGCTCGCGCTCCCAGGGGCGCCAGCGCGTCATTGATCGCGCTCATCACCGCCGCCGGGGTCGTGTGGATCGCGCCCTCCCCACAGCCCTTGGCGCCCAGCGGACTGAAGGGCGAGAGAGTGACCTGCACCCCCTTCTTCGCCATCGGCGCGTCGTAGATCGTCGGCAGCAGGTAGTCCATGAACGTGGTGGTCAGGTTCTGGCCATCCTCGTCGTAGACGTACTCCTCCAACAGCGCGGCGCCCACGCCCTGCACCAGGCTCCCCTGGGTCTGGCCCTCCACCGTGGCCGGATTCAGGCGGGTGCCGCAGTCGTCCACCAGGAAGTAGTCGAGAATCTCCACCTGCCCCGTCTCGGGGTCGATCTCGACGAGAACCAGGTGACAGGCGTTGGCGGCCGTGAGGTAGCTCTTGGCGCGCCCCTGATCGTCCGGCACCGTGCGGCCCGGAGCGGTCCACACGTGGGTGGCCTCGGGATGGGGATCCACGTCGGGCGGCATCAGGTCGCTGCGGCTGAGCATCACCCCCACCACCTGGGCCAGCGGCAGCCCCTCGGCGGGCGCTCCCTTGACCCGGAACATGCCGTCGAAGAACTCCACCGCCTCCCGTTCGCTCTCGAGCAGGACGGCCGCCGCCTTCGCGAGCTTCGCCACGAGCTTCGCGCAGGCACCCATCAGGGCGCCGCTGAGGGCGACGCCGAGCCGGCTGCCGCCGGGCCCGAAGGCCGGCGGCGCGCTCAGCGTGTCGAGATAGACGACGTTCACGTCGCTCAGCTCTGCGCTGAAGTAGTCGGCCACGATCTGACAGGCGAGCGTGTACTGTCCCTGTCCCTCGAGGGCGAAGCCCACGCGCACCGTGAACTTCCCCCAGAGGTCGACACTCACGGTGGCGCCTTCGGGCACGCCGGTGCCCCGCATGCCGACGATGTTGTAGGCATTCCAATCGAAGACGCCGGGCTCGATGGCGTTCACCACCCCGATGCCCACGCAACGCCCCTGGCTCCGCGCCTCCTCCTGCTCGCGGCGGAGCTTCTGGTAGTCCGCCATCTCGAGCACCCCGTCGAGCGCGGCCTCGTAGTCGCCGCTGTCGTACTCGTTGCCGCTGGGGATGGTGTAGGGGAAGGCGTCGGGCGGGATGTAGTTCCTGCGCCGGATCTCCGCCGGGTCGATGCCCAGGTCGCGAGCCGCGATGTCCATCATCTGCTCGAGCACGAAGTTGTGAGGCGGCGGCCCCATCCCCCGATAGGCGCTCGTCGGCAGCTTGTTCGTTGCCACGAGTGTGAGATCGTACGACGCGACCGGGATCGCATAGCAACCCGTGAAGCACGACAGCGGCTTGGCGGCACTGACGGCGCCGAAGCCTTCGCCGGTGGCTCCGATGTTGTCCAGCAGCTCGATGTGGAGAGCGGTCGCGATGCCATCCCCGTTGACGGCGAGCGAGGCCTTGTAGTGGCGATCCCAGGCCTGGCCACCGCCGGCCGTCAGGTACTCCATCCGGTCCTCGATCCACTTGACCGGGCGACCGCCGCTCTTGCGCGACAGCAAGGCGGTGATGGTGGTCCCGCGGCCGCCGCCCTTGCCCCCGAAGCTCCCCCCGTGCGGATGGCTGGTCACGCGCACCTTGTTGGAGGACAGCCCCAGGTTCGTCGCTAAGCCGCGCGCCCCCATCAGGGGCGACTGGAAGGCCCCGCGGCAGGTGAGGCTCTCGTCCATCAGATCCCACTGGGTGATGACGCCGGCGGTCTCGAGGGGGTTCGCGCCGAGCCGGTTCCAGCGAAAGCTCTCGCTGTATACGTGGTCCGCCTCGCGGAAGGCCCCTTCCACGTCGCCCCACACGAACTTCTGCTGGAACATGACGTTCGTGCCCCGCTCCTCGAAGACCAGGGGCTCGCCGGAATCCTGCGCAACGACCGGATCCACCACGGGCAGAATCGGTTCGTAGTCCACGATGATGCGCTCGAGCGCGTCCTCGGCCTCGTAGCGGCTGGCGGCCGCAACGGCCGCGACCGGCTCTCCCACGAAGCGCACCTTGTCCGTCGCCAGACAGCGAGTACCCCATCCCTCCGGACAGGTGAAGGACACGGCCGTCCAGCGCAGCGCGTCCTCTCCCGTCAACACCACCACGCCGGGAAGCTTCTCGGCCTCACTCGTGTCGATGCGTTCGATACGAGCGTGGGCGAAGGGGCTGCGCAGGATGGCGCAGTGGAGCATCCCCGGCAGGTTCACGTCATCGATGAACTCGGTGCGACCCGTGACGAGCTTGGGATCTTCGACGCGGTTCACCGCGCGACCCAACCAGCGCAGCTCGCTCGTGGGAAGCGCTTCCGGGTTGTTGGGGATCTCGACCGCCATGCACCTGCTCGTCGAAGCGCCCGCGTCACCGACGAGAACGCGGTTGGGACGCTAGCAGACCGGGCGCCGAGACGCGCGAGCACCATCGGGGGTGAAGGACCGCAACGCGGGCCTTGGGCGTTCGCGGAGTGGCCGCGCGCGGCACGATCTCCGTCGATAACGACGATTCTCGCCACGGTGAACGCTGCGAAACCGGACGCCTGCCCCGAGGCTCGCAGGGATGGACTCTCGAGCGGCCGCGCATGCGGCCGCTCGCTGCAGTGCGAAGCTGTGACGCTTGCTCGTCACGCCGGGAGACGCGAAGCTCACCCATCGTGCAGGAGCGGCAGATGACGAAGCGGACGAGCAACGCGTTCGGAGAGGGGTAGCTTTCCGTGCGCGTCCTGCTGCAGTCGGGCTTCCGCCCCTTCTTCCTGCTCGGCTCGCTCTACGCCGCGATCTCGCTGGCAGCATGGCTGCTGATCTTCGCGGGCGCCTGGGAACTCTCCGGACGCTGGCCCGCGCCCTACTGGCACGGCCACGAAATGCTCTTCGGCTTCGCAGTGACGGCGATCGCCGGCTTCCTGCTGACGGCAGTACCGACCTGGACCGACACACCTCGCCTCGGCGGCTGGCCCCTCGCGGGGCTGGCCGCGGCCTGGCTCGCGGGGCGCGTCGCCCTGTGGCTGGGCGCTGTGCTCCCGGGCGAGTTCGTCGCGCTCATCGACATGGTCTTCCTGCCGCTGCTCGCCATCGCCATCGGCCGGCCGATCTGGCGCTCGCGGGCACGCCGCAACTATCCGGTCGTGGGCGTCCTGCTGGCCCTCTCGCTGGCGAACCTCGGTCTGCACCTCGGCGTGCTCGGAGACGCACCGGGCGCGGTGCGTCGCTGCCTCCTCCTCGCGCTCTACCTCGTGCTCGTGCTGATCACGATCATCAGCGGACGCATCGTTCCGCTCTTCACGCGCAACGCGCTTCGAGGTCGCGGGCTCGATTTTCCGCTGCAGTCGAACCGCTTCGTCGAGTGGGCGCTGGTGCCGGCGATGGCCGGCGCGGTCGCGCTCGCGGTACTGCGCGAGGGCAGCGGCGCCGCGGGCATGGCGAACCTCGGCTGCGCCGCACTGCTCGTCCTGCGCCAGGCGTTCTGGCAGCCACACCGGACGTTGGGCCAACCCATCCTCTGGGTGCTGCACGTCGGGCACGGATGGCTCGCTATCGGCTTCGCCTGCACCGGCATCGCCTGGCTCACTCCCAGCTTTCCGGCAAGCACTGCGCTCCACGCTTTCTCGGCGGGTGCGATTGGAACCATCGTCATCGGCGTGATGAGTCGAGTGGCCCTCGGGCATACGGCCCGCGCGATCGAGGCCTCGCCCGCGACCGTCGTCGCCTACGCCCTGGTGATCCTGGGAGGAGCCATCCGCGTCTTCGGCCCGCTGGCGCTGCCGGGCTCCTATCGCGCCACGGTGCTCTGGGCCGGCTGTTGCTGGGCGGCGGGCTATCTGCTCTTCGCCGGCCAGGCGCTCGCGACCCTCACGCGTCCCCGGATCGATGGGCAGCCGGGCTAGCCAGCAGGCTGCTGGAAACCCCGCCCCGCCATGGCTGTACCCGAGCCTCGCGGTGACACATTGATTCCGCAACCAAAAGCCACGGAGATGCTGGGCCGGGGGCGACGAGCTACTTCAGCAGCCCGCTAGCGCTTGAGGACGACGGCGGTTCCGTTGCCGCCCAGCCCGAGGGTCTGCCCGAGACCGAGCTTCGCGTCGGGCACCTGACGGGCCCCCGCCTCGCCGCGCAGCTGCCAGGTCAGCTCGCAGACCTGGAACACGCCCATGGCGGTGGTCGCCTCTCCGAAGCAGAGAAAGCCGCCGCTCGGGTTGATGGGCATCTTGCCGGTGGGCAGCGTCTCGCCCGTCTCGAGCAGGTGTTCCGCCTCACCCGGCTTGCACATCCCCCAGTCTTCGGGAAAGGCGAGCTCGTAGTAGACCGTGTTGTCCTGGAGCTCGACGAGATCGAGATCCTGGGGGCCGGCGCCGGCCTGCGCGAGGGCGCGTTCGACGGCGGTTGAGGCCTCGCTGTGAAAGCTCTTGCCGCTCGGCACGACACCCGCGAGCCCACGCGGCAGACCATCGTCGAAGCTCATGGTGGCCACTGTGCTGCCGGCCACCCAGACGGGATTCGACGAGAACTGCTTCGCCTTCTCGGCGGAGCAGATGACGACGGCTGCAGCCCCGTCGCTCACGGGGCAGATCTCGAAGAGGCGGAGCGGATCGCTGACCATGTTCGAGCCGAGCACCTGTTCGAGCGTAAACTCCTTGCGGAAGCGCGCGTTCTCGTTGTGCACGGCGACCTGGTGGGCCTTCACCGCCACCTTGGCCAGCTGCTCTTCGGTGGTTCCGAACTCCTCCATGCGCTGACGGCACAGCAGCGCCCAGAACGACGGGCCCGGCATGCCAACGCAGCGCTGGCGCAGGAATTCGGGGTCGGTCTCCTCTTCGACGCCCGATGTCTGGATGAAGCCCTTGGGCATCTTCTCACCGCCCACGACCAGAATCGTGTCGTAGATGCCGCCGGCCACCAGGGCGTAGCCCACGTTGAAGGCGTTGCCCCCGGCGGCACAGCCCGCCGACATGTTGTAGACGGGGATGCCGGTGGAGCCCATGTCCTCGACGACGTCGTTGCCGTTGAGGCCCCAGCCCTTGCCGCCCGAGAAGCGGGAGCTCGCCGCGGCCACAGCCTCGATGTCGCGCCACTGCACGCCCGCGTCGGCGAGAGCAGCGACGACGGCATCGCGGCAAAGATCGGTGACCGACTTGTCGGCAAATTTCCCGAAGGGGTGCATCCCCACGCCCAGAACCGCAACGTCTCTCATCGCAATAGATCTCCGTATTCGGCCCGGTCGGCCGGGCTCATTGCGGACTCAGATCGGACGGAACATCCAGGTGATCACCTCGGTGCCGTCCTCTTCCGTACACAGGGGCTCGCTGACGAGCTCGACCTTGCAGCCCGCCTTCAGGCTCTCCGGGTCGTCCACGGCCATCCGGCCCACCACGCGCAGCCCGTCGGTGAGATCCACCACGCCGAGGGCGTAGGGCTTGTACGGCTCGTCGTACCGGGCGGGCGGCGGAGGCGGATAGTTCTGGATGGAGTAGCTCCAGACGGTTCCATGCGGACCGAAGCTGGCGTCCTCCATCTGGGACCCCGTGCAATCCGGGTTGTGACACAGCGACGACTTGGGGAAATAGGGCACGTTGCAGCTGGCGCAGCGCGAGCCCAGCAGGCGCGTGCCGTCGGCCGTGTCGCTGAACAGGCCATCGATCACCGGAATGCGCTTCGTCGTCATCGGGGTCACCCTTCCACTCTGTCTCGGTGCCCACCGCAGGCCGCGTGGACTACCCTCTTGAACGTCTGCGAACCGCTCACAATCTATCAACCCGGCGGAGAGAAGGCGACTGAAAGCGACTCACACGGGCATGCACGAGATTCAGCTAAGCGCTCTGGACCTGAATCTCCTCGTCGCTCTCGACGCGCTCCTCTCCGAAGAGGAGGTGGGCCGGGCGGCGCAGAAGATCGGCGTGAGCGCGTCCGCGATGAGTCACACCTTGCGGCGCCTGCGGACATTCTTCGACGATCCCCTGCTGGTCAAGGGCAAGGGGAAGATGCAGCGAACGCCCAAGGCCGAGGCGCTCGCCGCCCCGCTCCACAAGGCGCTGCTCGAGCTGCAGAGGGCCATTTCGAGCGACGTCGAGTTCGACGCAGCCAGCTCCAGCCAACAATTCAATATCGCAACGAACGACTACGGCGACCTGATCCTGTTGCCGCCGCTGCTCTCGATCCTGTCGATCGAAGCGCCCCACATCGGCCTCAGCGCGAGGTCGTTCGACCCACGGGGGCCGCATCTGCCGCTCGAAACGGGCCTCATCGATCTCGCCATCGCTCACCCGTTGAAGCAGGCGGCGAGCATCGTCCAGCAGACCTTATTCGAGGACGACTTCTGCTGCGCCGTGCGCAGAGACCACCCCTCCGTTGGCAGGCAGCTCGACCTCGACAGCTACGCGGCGTTGCCCCATCTGCGGCTCGCACCGCGGGGAGAGCCGAGCGGACCCGTCGACCGGGTGCTTGCGAAGCAGGGGATCGAGCGGCGCATCGCGCTGGGGATCACCAATTTCAGCTCGGCGCCCATGATCGTCGCCGAGTCCGATCTGGTGCTGACGGCCCCCCGACGCTGCGTCGAAGAATGGGCCAGGCTCCTGCCTCTCGACATCTACGAGCCGCCGTTCGAGGTGCCCCCCTTCTCGATCGCCATGATCTGGCACGAGCGCTTCCGGCACCACCCCGCCCACCGCTGGTTGAGGGAGAAAGTGGTTCAGGCCAGCGGTTGATGAGGGCCCCGTGTCGTCACTTCTTGGCGGCGCGAATCAGCTCGGGAAGAATCGCGAGGCAGTCGCCGACGATTCCGTAACGCGCATAGCGAAAGATCGCGGCATCCGGGTCCGTGTTGATGGCGACGATGGCCTTGGCCGCACCGCAACCGGCCATGTGCTGACTCGCACCGGAGATGCCGGCGGCGACGTAGAGACCGGGCCGCGTAATCTTGCCGGTAAGCCCCACCTGCCGAGACGAATCGACCCAGCCCTCGTCGACGAGCGGTCGCGAGGCGCCGGGCAGGCCGCCCAATGCCTCCGCCAGCTGCTCCACCAGCTTGTAGTTGTCCGGTGAAGACAATCCGCGGCCGCCCGAGACGATGATCTCGGCGTCCTCGAGGCGAGGCCCCTCGGTGCGTGCGGCCTCGACCACGCGAATCCTCTCCTCGACCGACGAGAGGTCGACGGCGACGTTGCGAACACTCGGGCTCGCAGCACCTTCCACCGACTCCGGCAGCACTGCGTTCGCCAGAAGCGAGACGATGCACGGCTCGGCGCCGGCGAGTTCGTAGACGACACGGGTGTCGCCACCGTAGGCCGAGGCGGTGACCTTCAGCGGGCTGTCTGCGGCCGCCTCGATGTCGACCGCGTTCACCACGACTCCGGATCCCAGCCGCCCGGCCAGGCGCGGCGCAACCAGCCGGGTGTCGAAGCCCTGACTGAAGAGCACGAGCCGCGGCGAACGCTCCGCGCAGTACTGCGCCAGCGCCTCGACGAAGGCATCCGCCTGGCCGCCCGCGAGCTTCGCATCCTCGATGTTCTCGAGAACCGCGACGCCCTGCCTCTGGGCAATCTCGGCGCCACCTTCCGGCATGGCTCCGACCACGAGCCACTGCAGCTCGCCGCCGAGAGCGACGCTCACCTTGCGGCCCAACGTCAGCGCTGCCTCTGCCTCTTCGAGGACCTCGCCGCGCGCTCCACTCCACGTGCACACCACGATTGCAGTTGTCGTCATGATGTCGTCTCTCCCTCCGAATCCCTGTGTTTCGAGCCTCTTCGCCGCGGCCTGCCTACGGGAGCACCTTGTCTTCGCGCAGGCGCGCCACCAGGCGATCGGCCAGCTCCGCCGGCGTATCTCCCGAGATGAACTCGCAGTTGCCCTGAACCGTGGGAACGAACTGCTGGGTGAGCAGCACCCGAGGCGCCAGTGCGTCGGCGTCGAGCGAGAGATCGTCCGGTCCAACCAGCGTCGGCTTCACGCGCCGCGCCTTCAGCTTGTTGGCCGCTGTCGGGTAGCGCGGGTCGCCGATCTCGTTGCTGATCGTCACCACCGCCGGCATGGCAGCCTCGACAATCTCGTCGCCGTCGGGCGTCACCCGCGTGACCCGCAGCGCCGACGTGTCGGCCAGCTCGACGCTGCTCGCGACTGTCACGACGGGCATTCCCAATGCCTCGCCAATCAGCGCCGGCACCACACCCTGGTCGTCGTCCGATGCCTGCCGGCCGCACAGCACCAGATCGGCCCCGCCGAGCGAGCGGATGTGGGCCACCAGCAGGCTCGCCACCACGTGGGCATCCGGCTCCGCAACAGGTGACGAGATGCCCACGACCTCATCGGCGCCCAGCGCAGAAGCGTGCCGCAGCTGATTCGCCGGATCGGCGCCCACCGAGACGACGCAGATCGTGCACTCGGCACCCGCGTCGCGCAGGAGCAGCGCGGCCTCGATCGCCTGCTCGTCGAATCCGTTCATCAGCTGTGGAATCGTCGTCTGCGTGAGCGTCTTGCCGTCGTCGCCGATCTCCAGGCGACCGGCGAGGGCGTAGTTGTTGACAGCGTCCGGATCCAGAACTTCTTTGACACAGACTACGATGCGCATTTCGTTCCCTTCCCAACGGGACCGTCACAGGTCCGATGACTCATCTCGCCCCTTCGTCGAGGCTGAACAGGTTTCCGGATTCACACCACACGGCATCTGCCAGGTAGCCCTCCGGTTTCCGTTTTCTGGCCCTGGCCCGCCATGCGCGGCGACGCAGCGCGCCTTCGGCGCCCCGCCGCACCCCAGGAATACGTCGTCGAGGAATCAAGCCCTTCAGGGCATCGAACCCGCACCGCCGGCTGCCGGACACGAGGTCGGGGTCGGGGGGGAAACCGCGGGCAGAGTATAATGGCCGCGCTCTGTCGACAAGGGGCCCCGGACCCCTGGTCGACGAAACCATCGACTCGCGAGGAAGCGGCTTGCCCGACGGTGCTCTGGAAGGAATCGAGGTCGTCGAGCTGGGCCAGATGGTGTCGGCGCCCTACTGCGCCAAGCTGTTCTCCGATTTCGGTGCCGACGTCGTCAAGGTCGAGGCTCCGGAGAGCGGTGACCTCGCTCGGCGCTGGGGCCCCTTCCCCGGCGACGAGCCCCACCCGGAGAAGAGCGGCCTGTTCCACTTCCTGAACACCAACAAGCGCGGCATCACCCTGGACGTGAGCACGGGCGCCGGGCACGAGGTGCTGCTGCAGCTGCTCGCCCGGGCCGACGTGTTGATCGAGAACAACCCGCCGGCGCAGATGCGGAACCTCGGGCTGGACTACGCCACTCTCGAGCAGGTGAACCCGAACCTGGTCATGGTCTCCATCACGCCCTACGGACAGACCGGGCCGTGCAGTGATTGGAAGGGCTACGACCTCAACGCCTTCCATTTCTCGGGTGCCAGCCACCGCTACTGCGGCCGCCCGGGCGAAGCGCCGCTGGAGCACGGGACCTTCGCGGCCGATTTCTACGGAGCTGCGGCGGCGGCGACCTGGGGCCTGGCGGTGACACTGGGACGAGAACGAGTGGGAGGTGGCCAGCAAGTCGACGTCTCCTGTGCCGAAGCCATCGCCGCCACCTTCGTCGGCGCCCAAAACATCGGGGCGTACGCGCAGGGCGGCGTCTTCGAAACGCGCACGGGAGTTGGAATGCCGTTCTGTGCCCCCGCAACGATCCTCCCGTGCAAGGACGGGCACGTGTGGGCGCTGGCGATCGAGCCGGGTCAGTGGAAGGGCCTCGTCGAGGTCATGGGCAATCCAGAGTGGGCGCAGGTGGAGATGTTCGAGGACATGTTCGTCCGCGGCCAGAACCCCGACATCATCTACCCTCTCGTGCAAGAGTGGACGCTGCAGCACGGCAAGTTCGAGATCATGGAGCGCTGCCAGGCCGTCGGCTGCCCCGTCACCGCGGTGTTGACGGTCGAGGAGGCCATCGAGCACCCGCACCTGCGGGAGCGCGGCTACATCGTCGAGCTGGAACATCCCGAGCTGGGCCGGGTCGCCAGCCTCGGCCCCCCCTTCAAGCTGCCGGAGAGCCCGGGCGGTCCGCGCGAACCGGCACCACTACTCGGCCAGCACAACGATCACATCTACGGCGACCGGCTCGGCATGAGTGCCGACGAACGAGCACGGCTTCGCGCCGACGGAATCATCTAGCCAGTCGCGTCGTCGACGCGCACGAGGAGCAGACCGATGGCGAATGCACTCCCGCTGGAAGGCATCCGCATGGCGAACTTCGGCTGGGTGTGGGCCGGTCCGGTCCTCGGCCAGGCGCTCGCCTTCCTCGGTGCCGAGGTCTACAAGGTCGAGTCCTACACGCGCGTCGACATGACGCGCACACTGCCTCCCTTTGGCGGCGACGGTGTGCGCGACCCGAACCGCAGTCTCTCCAACCACGCCTGCTGGGCGGGCAACGGCAGCGTGAGCCTCAACCTGAGGAAGCCCGAGGCGGTGGAGCTGGCCCTCGAGCTCGTCGCAACCTGCGACGTGGCCGCGGAGAACTTCGGGCCCGGCGTCATGGAGAATTTCGGGCTGGGCTACGCAAAGCTGTGTGAGGTCAAGCCGGACATCGTCATGTTCTCGATGCCGGCCGCCGGCCTCTACGGACCCCTGCGCGACATCCGCACCTACGGGCTCGGCCTGACCGGCACCACGGGCCTGGACAGCCTCGTCGGCTACCTCGACGGGCCGCCGATTCCGATGGAGCAGGCCTTCTCCGATCCCTTCAACGGCATCCTGGGCGGCTTCGCGGTTCTCGCGGCCCTGAACTACCGCGATCGCACGGGCAAGGGACAACACATCGACTACTCCCAGCAGGAGGCCGTGATGCAGATGATCGGCCCGGCCTTCATGGACTACACCATGAACGGCCGGTCGGCGGGGCCGCTGGGCAACCGGCACCCACTCGCCGCGGCGGCGCCTCATGGCGTCTTCCCCTGCGCGGGCGACGACCGCTGGATCAGCATCGCGGTCGCAGACGAGGGCGAATGGCAAGGTCTGGTCGCGGCCATGGACGACCCGGAGTGGACGCGCGCAGCCGAGTTCACCGGCCCCGAGGAGCGCGTGCGCAACATCCAGGAGCTGCACGAGCGGCTGGCCGAATGGACTGCGGGCTTCGACGATCGCGAGCTCACAGAGCACCTCCAGAGCCGGGGGGTGGCGGCTGCTCCCGTGCTGAACGTGGCCGACCTGCTCGACGACCCTCACTATCGCGCACGCGGCACCTTCATCGAGGTCCGACATCCCCTGGGATTCGAAGAGACGATCTACGGTGCCTACGTGAAGACCAGCCGCACCGAGGCGAAGGTGCGACCGGGTCCGAGCATCGGCCAGGACAACGAGCACGTCTTCAAGGAGCTGCTCGGGATGTCGGACGAGCGTTACGCGCAGCTCGTCGAAGAGAAGGTGATCTTCTGAGTCCCCCCGAGCCGACGACGGAAACGACGGGCAAGACCCTGGTGCTGGGCGCCAGCGGGTTTCTCGGCAGCCACGTGACCCAACAGCTGGTGGCGGCGGGCCGCGACGTGCGGATCATGGTGCGCAAGAGCAGCGACACCTCCACCACCGACTCGCTGCAACTCGAGCGCTGCATCGGCGACGTGCTGGATCCCGACTCGCTGAGAGCGGCGATGAGTGGCTGCCGCAGTGTCTTCCACGGCGCGGTGGACACCCGCGCGTGGCTGCGCGATCCGAAGCCGCTCTACCGCGTCAACGTCGACGGTCTGGTCAACTCCATGGAGGCGGCGCTCGCCACCGGTGTCGAGCGCTTCGTCTTCACCAGCAGCGTCGTAACGATCGGTCGCAAGGCCAGCGGAGTGCCGAGCGAGGCGGACGAGTTCGACGGGTGGGAGAAGGCCCCGGAATACATCCGCTGCCGGCTGGAGGCCGAGCGCCGCTTCACGGCCTACTGCCGAGAGCGGGGCCTGCCGGGTGTGGCCTGCTGCGTGGGCAACACCTACGGCGGCGGAGACATCGTGCCGACACCCCACGGTGCGCTCGTGGACAATGTTGCGAAGCAGCGCATGTCCGTCTACTGGGACGGCGGCGGTCCCGGCGTGGGCGTAACGGACGCCGCCCGCGCCCTGATCCTGGCCGAACAGAAGGGCCGAGTGGGGGAGCGCTACATCGTGGCGGAGCGCTACATCGACTATCGGGAGCTCTTCACTCTCGCCGCCGAGGCGGCCGGCGTCGAGCCACCCAGCCGCCACATGCCGACGTGGATGATGTACGCGTTGAACGGAGTCACGGGCCTGCTGGCGCGGCTGCGGGGCGAGGAGACGCGCGCGAACCTGGAGTCGCTGCGCTGTGCCCGCGCGGTGGGCGACGTGGACAGCAGCAAGGCGCGCCGCGAGCTCGGCTGGGAGCCGCGGCCCATCGAGGCTTCCATCCGCGAGGCAGTGGACTTCTACCTGGGTCGCGACCGAACGTAGGTGGATGGGAGCTCGGCCTTCGGCCGATTCCACTCATCTCTGAACGCTATCGCTTTGATGGGGTTGCCACCGCAGCCGGTGGGCCGCCCGAGCCCCGCCGCTCGAGCCCGCTTCGGGCGAGTCGACCGAACTCGGGCTCGGCCACAACCCCGAAGCCTGGAGCGACGACCCTGGGTGGACTTTCGGCCAGATGTCGCCCCATGACGACGGCACGGCTTAACACCGGATCGCAACGAAGCGCCCCGCAAACGACCTGACGACCCACAAGGCATCCGTCCCGACCCCGCGCGCCACTCCTGCACCCGCCGTCGCAGCGCTCTCCGCCCCCCACGCCAACGAGCCCGCCGCCCTCGGCCGCCAGCGCAGCCGACCCGTTGAAATCGCCCCCCGCTGGGGCCTTCCGGCCTACTTGTCGGAAACGTACTTATCGGACCTAGCGAAAACGCAGCTCGAATTTCCTATCTGCCCTAGGGTTCTAGCCCGGACATCTCACCAAGAGGGACGCACCGGCTGACCCGTCCCACTGACGGATCCCCCGGCAAAGCCGGGGGATCCGTTGATCGGGCGCGCGGGAGATCGACATCTGGGATGTCGTCGAAGGCCCCACACATCGTTCTGCTAGGTTACTCACCGCCATGGCCGGTCCGTCGCACACGAGCCACCTCTCCCGCAGGCGACACACGATCTTCGCGACCGTCACGGTGGTCGCGGCATTGCTCGCGCTCGAGGGATTCGCGCGGCTGGCCGCGCTCGTGAGCCCCGCGGTTGCGGATCTGCGCGAGCGGCGTCAGGACTACAAGATGGCCGATCCCGAGCTCGGCAAACGCGGCAGTCCCGAGTTCGCGGACCACGACGAGGCCGGCTGGCGCAACCCGTCGCGCCCTGAGCGAGCGCCGATCGTGGCGATCGGGGACTCGCAGACATGGGGCAGCGAGGTGGCACGCGACGATACCTGGCCCCAGATCGCCGAGCGCGCGCTCGGATTTCCCGTCTACAACATCTCGCTCGGGGGCTACGGGGTCTACCAGTACGCGCGCCTCATCGACGACGCTCTCGATCTCCAGCCCGCTCTCATCCTCGTGGCGCTCTACGACGGCAACGACTTCTACGACACATTCGACGATATCGTCCGGGACAGGCGCATGCCCGAGCTATCGAGCCCGGACGCGGCGCTGCTCGCCCGTCTCGAGGTGGTCGAAGCCGCGGGCCCGCTGGAGGCCGACTGGAAGGCGACGAGGCGCCTGCGCAAGAAGCACAATCGGGTCGTCTACCTGAACCTCCTCAATAAAATCGACCGGCACGTCGCCGTCTACGGGGTCCTGCGCGGCATCTGGGTCGCACTCTCCGGCCCGCTGCCCCCCAAGGTCGAGAGGCCGCGCACCGACTTCCCGGAGTACGCCGAGGTCGCGAGCGGAGGCGAGCCGGGGCTGATGATCGCCTTCGAGGACGGCGAACTCTCCACCGTGCTCACTCCGCGCGGCCGCTTGGCCGTGATGGACGTCGCCGATCCGCGCATCGCGGAGTCGCTTCGCCTCGTCCTGGAGCTGATCGGCCGCATCCGCGAGGACGTGGGCGAGCGCGCCGAGCTCGGATTCGTCCTCATCCCGACCAAGGAGCTGGTCTACGAGGACCGCGTGCGCGCGCGCGGGGTTGAGGTGCACGAGGCCTTCTGGCGCCTCGTCGATGCCGAGCAGGAGCTTCGCGCCAGCGTGACGGCGCACCTCGACGCGCTCGGGATCCCGTGGATCGACACCCTGCCCGCGCTCCGCAACTCACTCGAGACCGGTCGCCGCCCCTACCGCATGAACTGGAACGGGCATCCGAACCCCACCGGCAACGCCGCGATCGCGGGCGCGGTGCTGACGAGCCCCGAGGTCGAGGGTGTGGCCCGTCGCGAGCGCTTTCGCAGGCGCGGTCCGCGGTGACTTCGCTCGCGGCCCGCGGCCAAGGGGCGGGGGCCGGTTAGCGCTTCTCGTGCATTGCCCGCCGCTCGGGGCTCATCTCCGACAGGTGCTTCCGGGCGGCCTTCGGCTTGACGGCCTCTGGCGAGCCATCCTCGTGCTGCACGACGACGCCGCTCCTGGTGAGCAACTTGTAGCGGCGCTTGCGCTCATCGCGGTCGTGACTGTCGTGCCGAGCAGAACGGCAGCGCCGTGCTTTTCGGTGATGATGTTGCCCGAGAACCCGAACCACCCGCCCCCGGAACGCGCCGCCCAGTAGCGGTGAGAGATGTCGGGCAGGGAATCCAGCATGCCCGGCAGCGAATCCGCGCGATTAACCGAATTCGAGCAGACCCCGTACGACGGGGGATCCCGCACTGGTTCCAGAAACCGGCCAGCGCGACGACGAGCCCCCCTGGGGCCTTCCGGGCCTGCTTGTCGGAAACGTACTTATCGGACCTGGCGAAAATGCAGCTCGAATTTCCTATCTGCACGGTGTCCACTTCACACGGCCCGCCGCGCGTTGGCGATCGGAATGGCTCGGCCCGCGCCTCGTCGCGAGCGCAAACCGATAATCGGAACATCTAGCTGCGCGGAAACGGCAATAGTACTCTGGACGGGGTTGCCGAGATGCTTGGCCCGGCAGCCAAGCATGGTGAGAGCTGTGGAGACGTCGGCTTGCGAGCAATTCGAGAACATACGATGCCCGAGCATTGCGACGAACTCGCACGACTGGAAAGGCTCGAAAGCCTGGGGAGGCGACGGCCGGTTTACCGCACCGAGAAGGGCATATTGAAAGTGTGCGGGTCTCCTCACGAAGCAGTCTCTGAGGCGCGGTCGCTGGAGATGGCTCGAGAGACCATCGGCAGACACCAGCGCGTTCCTCGCCTCCGCGAACTCAGTGGAAATCTGCTCTTGATCGAAGATGTCGGGCCGGATCCTCTCACAACCGAGCGCCACGTCCAGTCTGCAGCTGAATACCTGGCTTCCATTCATCAGACGGAAATCAACCAATCGCTGATCGATCGACTCGAAGAGGGTCGCTTTCATCACTATTGGAAGGAATACCTCCTGAACCGGCTGCGACGAGAAGTTGCCCTCTCGCAACGCGGGAATCTGCCGGGCGAGCAGACCGAGCGGTTTCGAGCAGCAACCGAGATCGTGGCAAACGTCCCTCTTCCGTTGCACAGCCATGTCGTCGGTCAGGGAGACCCACGAGCCATGAATTTCGTTGTAGGTGATGGCCAGGAGCCCTGCGCGGTCGACTGGAAGGATTTCGGCCTGAGCAATCGTTGGTACGAGATTGCGCATTTCGTGAACTCCCTGGAAGAGGGTCATCGAGACGCAGCCATTGCGGCGTATCGAGTCCGGGCGGGCTTGACGGACTTCGCGCAGTGGGAGTTGGCGCACGCGTATGGCGTCGCGGTGAGTTCGGTCATCCGGGTAGGCACCGTCGCTCGAAATGCGAGAACGGAGAATCACAAGTCCTCGAGGTCGTTCACGAGGTCGGTCGCACGTCTACAGAGGGCAATCGATTCGCTCATGAACCAGAACTGGGCGTGAGCCTGGCGGAGATGATCAGTCCCTTGTCGTCCCGTGCCGAGAAGGAGCTGGTCGGACGGAACACACTGCTTCCCCTCGCCGAAGATTTGGATCAAGCCTTCAGGGAAAGCGTGTTGGTGCGCTTCGAGCTTCTCTGATTCGCTAGGCTGGGTCAGCCGCGAATCGGTAACCATGGGCGCGGCCGGCATC
>JAFDDG010000078.1 GCA_019310965.1 Deltaproteobacteria bacterium | reverse complement strand
GTTCAGCCAGGCGAATGCGCGTTCGACGAACGCGTGGCCGTCGCGCTCGACGCAGATGCCGTGGGAGACCACGACGCGTTCGATGTCCCAGGCCAGCACGCGCTCGAGGGCCGCGCGGGCGGCGGAGCGGTTGCGCACCGTGAGTCGCCAGTCTCGGGGTGACTCTCCGTCGGGTGCGAGGCAGCGGTTCACGCCCTTGAGCCAGCGGAAGAAACGCGTCTCGCCGGCGGGATCGTGGTTCTGGATCAGGTCCGTGAAGATCGCGCTGCGCGAGGCGCGATGGAAGAAGACGCTCTCCGGCAGCACGTTGCTGCCGCCGAAGATCACCTGGTCGAGGTCGTCGTTCCACTCGGGCTCGGCTGCGTCGCCGAGCGTGCGCTCGAAGCCGAGCTCGGGCTTGCGCCTCGCCAGCGCCGGCTCCGCCCAGCTCGTGGCCTGCGGAAAGGCTTCCCGCCACGCCTTCACGAAAAGGTGATGGAACTTGTTCGGCGCCACGATGTGGTGCACGGGGCCGAAGCTGCTTGCGGCGTCGAGCCGAGCGGGCGTCGCCGCGACCGGTGAGTGCAGCCAGAGACCGCCGCTGGCCAATCGCACGATGCACATGCGCGTCGGGAACGGAATGCCGAGCATGTGCACCGTTGCGCCGTCGACGGTCCAGAGGTCGTCGGCGAGGCGGTGGGCGGTCAGGAGTCGAACGCCCCGGAGAGCTTCTCGAGCGCCGCCTCTTCTGCGGGCGAGACCTTGTTGCCGAGCCCGAGGAAGCCGCCGGCGGCTTCCGCCACGTGCCGCGCGCGGCCGATCAGCTCGTCGCGCAGCGCGTGCCGCTCGGCGGGCGCGAGCTGCGTGCAGAGCTGCTTCACGTAGCCGGCCCAGGTCTCGAGGAGCCGCGTATCCGGCTTCGTTTCGAGCCAGCTCGTGAGGAGCTGATGGCTCGGGCTGCCGGGCAGGACCCCGTTGGCCTCGGCGGCGGTGAGCACGGCCGTGCGCTCCTTTGCCTCGACCCTGCCGCTGGCCCAGGCGACTTCGACGAGCGGCACCAGCGAGACTGCGGCCCAGGTGTCGATGTTGAGCCCCAGCTCGATCATTCGATCCAGCGTCTCCTCGTTCGCGAACACCTTGATGCGGGAGAGCTCGCCCTGCAGCTCTTCGCGGTTCTGCTTGTCGCGGAGCTTCTGCTTCAGCTCTTCGTTGTGCCTCTGGAAGAACTGGTCCTCCAGGGCCTTCTCTCGGTCGCGTAGCACACGGGAATCGGACACGGTCTCAGCTGGCTCCTTGCGTCGGAAACATTCGAGCGGGATCACTCATGAATCATCTGTGCGAGATAGCGCTCCTTGCCGATCTCGTCGATGAGGTGGAGCTGGGTCTCGAGCCAGTCGGCGCTCTCCTCCTCGCCGTCGAGGATGTTCTCCAGCAGCTCGCGGGTGCCATTGTCCGCCTTGTCTCGGCACAGCGCGATGGCCTGGTTGAGCCGCTCGATGGCCTCGGTCTCGACGACGAGGTCGAGGCGGTGCTGCTCGACGGGGTCTTCGCCCACCCGCACCGGCTTCATGCGCTGCACGTTCGGCACTCCGTCCAGGTAGAGGATCCGCTCGATGAGCACTTCGGCGTCCTTCATCTCGGCGATGGATTCGCTGCGCTTCTTGTCGGACAGGCGCTGGTAGCCCCAGCCCGCGCACAGCTTGTGGTGGATGAAGTACTGGTTGATCGCGGCGAGCTCGGTGCTGAGCACCTCGTTCAGCGCCTCGATGATCTGCGGGTTTCCTTGCATGGGGGCTCTCCTTTGGGTGTCTCGGGAGAAGCTATCGGGCTGCTCGCGCACTTGCAGCGTTTCGAGACAGAAAATGAGGTCGAAGTCGCACGCTGCGGCGTGGTATCGGGGTGCGATTTCAGTTGGCGGCGACGCTGATTTCGTCGGAGGTGGCGGGCGCCTTCTCGCACTCGGCCGCGATGATCTCGCGGATCAGCGGCTGGCAGCCGCCGCAGTCGCTGCCGGCGGCGCAGGCGCGAGCGACCTGTTGGCAGGTGCGGGCGCCGGATCGCACGACCTGGCGGATGGTGCGATCGGAGATGGCTTTGCAGTGGCAGACGAGCACGCTGGTGGGCCTCGTGGACGGCGGGTCACCGGAGAGCCGCCAGTGTACTCTGGAGAAAATGAAATTCAATATCAATTTCATTTGGAATCGACTGTGCGGGGTGTGACCGGATGCGTCGCGGGCGTTCGCGAGGCTCCCCGCCCGGACCTGCGAATCTGCTGGTAAGCTGCCGGCGGAGCTGGTGAATTCTGGAGGGCGGGTGACCGAAACGACAGCGCTGAGGGCGCCTGCGCTGCTGGCAGCGGGGACGCTCGCCGCCGAGGCGGAGCTGCTGGAAGCCGTTTTCCAGCTGTTGGCGGCGGCCCGTGAGGAGCCCGGGCTGTTGGCCCAGCCGGTGCGGGTGGTCGTGCCGTCGGCCAGCCTGCGCGAGCACCTGGCAGCCCGCCTGGTGGCCCAGCACGGGGCGCTGGCCGGGGTGCGCCTCCAGACGCTGAACGGGCTGGCGCGAGAAGTGCTGACCCACGACAGGGGGGCGGCGTCCCGCGGCGATCGGCTGTTTCCGGTGCTCGTGCGACGTGCTGCCCGCGAGCAGGCCGCTCTGCGCGACGTGCTGGAGGGCCTGGAAGACGGCTATGGCGCCGCGGCAGCGGCCGTGGCCGACCTGCTCGATGCGGGCTTCCTCCCGGAGGTCCCCGCCCATCGCGACGCGCTGACCGAGGCGATATCCGCTGCCGAGCTGGCGCCAGAGACCCGCGAGCGGGTTGTCGCAATCGTCCGCACCGCTGAGGCGACCGCCGCCGCACTCGCGGGCCACGGGATGGAACGAGCGGGGGGCCGCCTGCGCCGCGCCGCCGAATGTCTGGAGGCCGAGCCGTCGCGACTCGTCGCCCGCGCCGTCTTCATCTACGGCTTTGCGGACGCGACGGGCGCCGTCAGCGATCTGCTCGAAGCCCTCACCCGCGCCTGCGGGGCTCGGGTGGTCGTCGACCTCGCACCGGATCCGGCACAGGTGGGGCGCGCGGATTTCGGGGTGGCCTTCACCGAGCGCCTGCTCGCGCGCCTCGGGGTGGACGCCGCCGCCGCCACCGCACCCGCGCCCGGAGCGGTGGCGCTTCGCGCCGTGTGCGGGGTCGGCACGGAGGCGGAGGTGCGCGGCGTTGCGGAGCGCGTCCACGCCTTGCTCGAGTCGGGAGTTGCGGCCGAACGCATCGGCATCGTGGCGCGCGACGCCGCTTCCTACGCGGTGGCGGTGCGCACGCAGTTCGGCCGGCTGGGCATTGCGTTCGCGGCGCCGGGCACGTCGGGCCCGCCGGGTGGGCGAGGGCGGCGTCTGCACGCGCTGCTCGCACTGCTCTCGGACGCTGCGGCGACGCCGGCAGACCGCTGGCTGGACGTGCTGGCCTGGTTGGATCGCGGCGCCCGCGCCGACCTGCGTCTTGGCCTGCACGCGATGGGGGCGCCGCGGCTGCGCGATGTGGCGCAGCTCGACGTGGACGCGCGGCTCGACGAGCACGGTGGCTTCCCGCTTCCCGCACGCCTCGGGCTCGCGGCGGCCAGCGAGGGGAACGCCGTGCGGGCCCGCCGCCGTCGGCTCTCGAGCAAGTTGCTGCACGACGCGGTGGCGTCCGCCCGGGCAGCTCGCGAGCGGCTCGCCAGCTGGCCCCAACACGCCACGCTTCGGGAGCACGCGGCGCGGGTTCGTACGTTGGCCGGGGACGATCTGGTGTGGCCGGCGGACGAGCGGCTGGCCGGCCTGGAGCAGGTCCTGGCCGGCCTCGAGATGGGCCTCGGTGACGTCGATCTCGCGTTCGAGGAGTTCGTGCTCGTGGCCCGAGGTGCGTTCCGCGAGCTTGGTGAAGAGGAGTTCGGGAGCGCGGGTGCGGGGGTTCGTTTCCTCGGCGTGGTCCAGGCGCGCTCGCTCACGTTCGAGCACCTGTTCCTGCTGGGCGTGAACCGCGATGTCTTCCCGCGACCGCTGCTCGAGGATCCGCTGTTTCCCGACATCGTGCGCCGACCGTTGGAGTCGCTGCTGCCGGAAATTCCGCTCAAGAGTCGGACATTCGAGGAGGAGCACTACCTGTTCGCGCAGCTCTTGTCCGCGAGCTCGAACGTGACCCTGTCCTGGCAGCTGGCCGATGACGACGGCCGGGCGCGTCCGGTTTCTGCCTTCGTCGAACGTCTGCGTGGAGCCGGGGTGTTGTCTGCGCCGGAGCACATCCCGGGGGCACACGCCCCGCCACGCGAGGGACGGGTGGCCCTGCGCACGGCGCAGGAGGCTGCACTGCTGGAAGGTCTGCACGGCGCGCCCGAGCGCTTCGGCGAGCTGCTGGAGCTGGCGGCGGGCGAAGCGGCGGCATTGGATCCCGGCGAAGCCGTCGTCCCCGCGTCACGGCTGGCGCACGGACGGCAGGCGGTGCTGCGGGAGCTGGGAGATCGCCCGGGCAGCGACGAGCTGGGGCCCTACTTCGGCTTCGTGGGTCCTGTTCGCCATGCGGCCGACGTGCGTCGCGCCGACCTCTACGTGACCCAGGTCGAGCGCCTGGTGAGATGCCCGTGGCAGCTCTTTCTCACGCGTCTGCTGCGCATCGAGCCGCCGCCAAATGCACTCGACGCGCTGCCCGAAGTGACGTCGCTTCTCGCGGGCAACCTGGTGCACGAGGTTCTGGAACGCATCGTGCGCGAATCGTTGTCGCAGGCCGAGGCGCCGACGCCGGCGCTGCAGGTGGCGTGGCCCGAGCCGCCGGCCTTCGAAGCCCTGCTGACGCGCTGCGCGACCGATCTCATGCGCAACGAAGGCATCGGGTTGCCCGGCTTCGAGCGCCTGCTGGTCGAGATCGTGCGTCCGCTGCTGGCGACCGCTCGGGAGCTCGACTGGCCGGCTCCGGGCTCGGAGGTGCGCTGCCGCGCCGTGGAGGCGGGCGGTGTGACCGAGGTCGGGTTGCCGCCGCGCGCCATTCACTATCGGGCCGACCGGGTGGACGAGGTGGCGGGCAAGCTGCGGCTGATCGATTACAAGACCGGCAAGGCGGCGTCGCAGAAGAAGCTCTGCGACGACGTCGCCCGGGGCCGACGCCTCCAGGCCGCGGCCTATGCCTTCGGCAGCGGCGGGGAGGGCAGGTACCTCTACCTCGCCGCGGGCGTGGCGCCGGCGGCCGTGGTCGAGGCGCGGGCCGATGACGCGGAGCTGCACGAGGCCTTCGAGGAAACCGTGACCACGGCGCTTCTCGCCTTCGATGCCGGCGCCTTCTTTCCACGCCTCACGGAGGCGAACGGCACACAGCCCGCCTCGCAGTGCGAGTACTGCGAGGTTCGCCAGGCGTGCGCCCAGGGGGACGCGGGGGCGCGGGCGCGCATCGCTCGCTGGGCCCAGCGCGAGCGCGGCGAGTCGCCCGCGGAGGTGCAGGCGTTGGCGCTCTGGCGTCGGGGTGAGGGAGGTGCGGCGTGAGCGAGGCAAAGCGCGCGCAGGACGCCGAGGCACGCCTCGCGGCGCAGAGCCGGTTCGAGCATCCGCTCGTGCTCGAGGCGGGCGCCGGCACGGGTAAGACGGCGGCGTTGGTGGCGCGCGTGGTCGGTTGGTGTCTGGGCCCCGGCTGGGAGCGCGCACTGGAGCAGCGCGGCGCGGACACTCCGCGGGAGCGCCTGGCCGCTCACGTGCTGTCGCGCGTGGCGGCGATCACCTTCACGGAGGCGGCGGCCGCGGAAATGGGTCAGCGCGTGGCCGAGGCACTCGAGCAGGTCGAGTCCGGCAACGCCCCGCGTGGTGTGGCGGTCGCAGCATTGCCCGGCACGCCGGAGCTGCGCGCGGAGCGCGCCGTCGCGCTCCGCGCGGTTCTCGATCAGCTGCGCGTCCAGACGATTCACGCCTTCTGTCGCCGCCTGCTCGCCGAACATCCGCTCGAGGCGGGCCTGCATCCCGGCTTTGCCGTCGACGCGGACGAGGGCGGGCAGAAAGCCGTGGTGCGCGAGGTACTCGAAGCGGCGTTGCCGGCGCTCTTCGCGGATTCCCGGGCCATGCTGCGGTTGGCTCGGGCGGGTGTCGGGCCCGCGCGCATCGAGCAGGAGCTTCTATTCCTGCTGCGAAACGGGGTGAGCCTCGAAGCGCTGCGCGCGGATCCCTTCGCCGCCGAGGCCGTCGCCGCGCTGTGGGCGCGGGTGCGAGAGCCGCTGGCTGCGTTCGTGACCCTCGATGCAGGGCGGTTGGCCGGGCTCGGGGGGCGCGCAAGGGCGGTTTCCGCCGCCGCGAGTGCGCTGGCGTGTCTCCACGAGCGCATGGGGGATCCCGAGGTCGACCCGGCAGCGTTGTTCGAGTTGGCTCGGCAGCTCGAGGTGGCGCCACTCAAGAAGTGGTCGAAGGCCGACTTCGGAAAGCTCGGCGCAGAGCTGCTGGGCGCCGATCGGGAGCCCCTCGGCACGCGAGCTGCCGTCTTGTTGCCACTGGTGGTGCACCTGCAGCGCCTCGACGCGGAGCTGTTGCGCGCCGCGCGGGAGGTGGTGGTGCCGCTCTATTCCGAGACGCTGCGTGTGCTCCGCGCGCGGGGCATCGAGACCTTCTCGGCGCTCCTCGTCGACGCCCGGCGCCTGCTGCGCGATGCACCGGCCGTCTGCGGTCGTGTGCGGCGCGGCCTCGACCAGCTGCTGGTCGACGAGTTCCAGGACACGGATCCGGTGCAGTGTGAGATCGTTCGTCTGATTGCGCTCGACGGGCCGCGCAGCGAGCGTCCGGGTCTCTTCCTGGTGGGAGATCCCAAGCAGTCGATCTATGGCTGGCGCAACGCCGACCTGGCTGCCTACGAACGCTTCGTGGGTGAGGTGCGCGCTGCGGGCGGAAAAGACGCTTCCCTGGTCGTCAATCATCGCTCGACCCCGGCGGTGCTCGACGAGGTGTCGCGTCTGTTCTCTGCCACGCTCGTGTACGAGCCCGGTGTGCAGCCGCACTTCGAGGCGTTGCTGCCCGCCTCCGGTGCGCGCGACGCAGCGTTCGACGGAGACCGGGCGGCCATCGAGTACTGGGTCGCATGGCGTTGGGACAGCGAGACCGGCCAGCCTGCGCGCACGACGGCCGCGCAGGGAGAAGCGCTCGAGGCGGAGGCCGTCGCCGCGGACATCGCCGAGCTGGGGCGCGGCGGCACGGCGTGGAAGGACATCGGACTGCTCTTCCGCGCGGGCACGGGCCTCGAGACCTACCTGGCGGAGCTGCGCCGGGCGGGGGTGCCTTTCGCGGTAGAGGGCGATCGCAGCTACTTCGAGCGCCGCGAAATCATCGAGGCCGGTGCGCTGGTGCGCTGTGTCCTGGACCCGAACGATCATCTGGCGCTACTCACGCTGTTGCGCTCCGCCGTCGCGGGCGTTCCCGATGCGGCACTGGTCCCGCTGTGGGCGCGGGAGTTGCCGGCGCGCATGGCCGAGCTCTACGGTGCGAGCGCGGAGCAACGCGGCGCGATGGATGCGCTGATCCTCGAGGCAGAGGCCGAGGTCCCCAGTGACGTGCCGGGCATCGAACGCGTCGCGGGTTGGGCCGACGCTCTGCGCGCGGCGGCTCGCGCGCTGGGCCTGTTGCGCGAATCCTTCGATCGGGATCCGGCAGATGTCTTCGTCGAGAAGCTGAGGGTGCTCTCGTTCTTCGAGGTGACGGAGTCTGCGCGTTATCTGGGCGCGTATCGTCTCGCGAACCTGGACCGCTTCTTCCGGGACCTGCAGAACGCCCTGCGCGATGGGGAGGGCGACCCGCAGGCGATCCTGCGCGCCCTGCGGGAGGACGTCGCGGAGCGCCGCGAAGCCGAGGAGGGGCGCCCCCGAGAGGCGATCGACGATGCCGTGCAGGTGATGACGATCCACAAGGCCAAGGGGCTCGATTTCGAGCACGTCTACGTGTTGCAGCTGCACAAGGGCCGCGGCAGACGCGCTCAGCCGCGCGCTGAGCTCTGGGATGAGCGGCTCGAGCTCGAGCTGTTTGGCGTGCCGTCGCTCGGTTACGACCGGGTCGAGGCGCGTCGGGATGCGGTGGAGCGTGCCGAGCAGGTCCGCACCCTCTACGTCGCGGCAACCCGGGCGAAACGACGGCTCGTGCTCGCCGGCGTGCATCGGGAGCACGCGGCACGGCCGGGGAGCGATACGCCGATCGTGTTGCTCGAGCAGCGAGAAGGGGGGCTGCCGGATCTGCAGCGGGAGGCGGCGCGCTTCGATGGAGCGTCCGCGGGCAGTGCATTCGAGGCCGCCGACGCGCGTTGGGTGTTTCCGGCGCTGCGTCCGCCGCTCTCCGGGCCGCGTCACGTGCAGCGCCGCCCACAGCTCGACGTGGAAGCCGTGCGCAGCGCTGCCACGGTTCTGGCGGAGCGGCGGCGAGCCGCCGCCGCCAGTGCGGGGCGGCCCTTCAAGGGCGTGGTCTCCGCTGCCGCCGTGACGGCGGAGCCCGAGTCGGTGTCGGCCTTCCCGGGCGACATCGCGACAGCCGCGGCAGCCGGCACGCTGGTTCACGCCGCGCTCGAGCGGCTCGATCTGCGCGCGGATCCCCACGACGCCGTGGTCGCCGCCCGCGAGAATCTGGTGGATGCGCTCCCGGCGGATCTGGACTCGGAAGGTCGCAAGGCCGTGCTCGACCGGGCCGCGCAGGTTCTGGAACGCCTCGTCGCGGGCCCGCTGCTGCAACGTCTGGGCGAGATCGCGGATCACGTGGTCGCCCGCGAGCTCGACGTGCTGCTGCCGCCAAGCGTCGAGGGTCCCAGCGGATTCGTCTCCGGCGCGGTCGATCTCGTCTACCGAGATCCGGCCGATGGCGCGCTCGTCGTGGCCGACTACAAGACGGATCGGATCGGCGATCCGGCGGATCTCGCCGCGAAAGCTCGCCATTATGCGCCGCAGGGCGCGCTCTACGTTAGTGCGCTCCAGCACGCCCTCGGCCTCGACGCACCCCCGCGCTTCGAGCTCTGGTTCCTCGACGCCGGAGAAATAGTTGCGTGCGGCGCAGAGACGGCGCCGGCATCTCACCCCAGCGCGGGGCCGGGCCGGGGCTCGCCGTGATACCGATTCGCAGCCCAGAGCATCCGCGGCAGACGCCGCGCCTCGGTAACATCGCGTGAGTCAGCTGAGGTCTCCAATGCTCCGCGAAAGCTATCCCTACTATCTCGCGAACACGCCCGAGGCTCCGAACTGCGATCTCGAGGTCGTCGACAAGTACACGGGGGAGGTGGCCACCCGGGTGGCGCTGGCCGATGCGGCCGCCATCGACCGAGCCATCGGCCTCGCCGTCGCTGCGACCGGGCCCATGCGCGAACTCGCGGCCTTCGAGCGCCAGGCCGTGCTGCAGCATTGCGTCGCGCGTTTCAGCGAACGGGCCGACGAGCTGGCTCTGGCACTCTGCATCGAGGCCGGCAAACCGATCCGGGACGCGCGCGGCGAGGTGACGCGCCTCGTCGATACCTTTCGCATCGCCGCCGAGGAGTCGGTGCGCATCACCGGCGAGGTGCTGCCGCTGGACATCAGCCCGCGTGCGCGGGGCTACAGCGGCATGTGGAAGCGGGTTCCGATCGGGCCCCTGCTCGTTCATCTCGCCGTTCAACTTCCCGCTCAACCTCGCCGCCCACAAGGTGGCGCCGGCTCTGGCGGTGGGGTGCCCCTTCGTGTTGAAGCCGGCCAGCCTGACGCCCATCGGCGCGCTGATCATCGCCGAGGTCCTGGCGGAGACGGACCTGCCTCGAGGCGCGTTCTCCGTGCTTCCGTGTCCGCGCAGCGGTGCCGAGCTCTTTACCACTGACGACCGGCTGAAGCTGCTCTCCTTCACGGGCTCGCCCGAGGTGGGCTGGGCACTCAAGGCGCGCGCTGGGAAGAAGCCCGTGGTGCTCGAGCTCGGCGGCAACGCCGCGGTGATCGTCGAGCCCGACGCCGATCTCGACGATTGCGTCGAGCGCATCCTCTTCGGCGCCTTCTATCAGTCCGGCCAGAGCTGCATCGGCGTGCAGCGCATCCTGATCCACGACGCGATCTACGATGCCCTTCGCGAGCGGCTGGTCGGCGCCACCGCGGCCCTGGTGATGGGCGACCCGAAGGAAGAGTCGACCTTCATCGGGCCGATGATCTCGGAGCAGGAGGCCGTGCGGCTCGACGCGTGGATTCAGTCGGCGCTGGGCGCCGGGGGCACGCTCCTGTGCGGTGGTCGGCGCGAGGGCGCGATGCTGGAAGCCACGCTGCTCGAGAACGTGCCCGACGAGGCGGCGGTCGTCTGCCAGGAAGCCTTCGGTCCCGTGGCGGTGTTGTCCCGCTACTCCGATTTCGATGCGGCGCTCGCCGCCGTCAACGATTCGGTCTTCGGCCTGCAGGCCGGCGTCTTCACCCGCGATCTCTACAAGGCGCAGAAAGCGTGGGACGTGCTCGAGGTGGGCGGAGTCGTGATCGGCGACGTACCCTCCTGGCGCGTGGACCACATGCCCTATGGCGGGGTGAAGGACAGCGGCATCGGCCGCGAAGGCATCCGCTTCGCCATCGAGGACATGACGGAGGTGAGGTTGATGGTGGTGCGCACTCCGCGGTCGTGACCGAATCTGTGCGTGAGATCCTGGCACGGCCGGCGGCCGGCGGCGGCGCGCGGGTGCGTGGCTGGGTGAAGACCGCGCGCCACAGCAAGGGCGTGAGCTTCCTCGAGGTCTCGGACGGCTCCTGCTTCGACGGCCTTCAGGTGGTGGCGGCGCCGGAGCTTCCGAACTTCGAGAGCGAGGTCCGGCGCATCGGCACCGGTTGGGCCGTCGACGTCGAGGGGGAGCTCGCCGATTCTCCCGGCAAGGGTCAGCGCTTCGAGTTGCAGGCGCGCAGCGTCGCGATCGTCGGTGAGACAGGCGCCGACTATCCGCTGCAGAAGAAGCGCCACAGCTTCGAGTTCCTGCGCGACATCGCGCACCTGCGGCCTCGCACCAATACCATCGGCGCCGTGTTGCGGGTGCGCAACGCCGCCTCCCACGCGGTTCACTCCTTCTTCCAGGAGCGCGGCTTCGTGCAGCTGCACGCGCCGGTCATCACGGCATCCGATTGCGAGGGGGCCGGCGAGATGTTTCGGGTCACCACCCTCGACCCGGCTTCTCCGCCCCGGGGCGAGGGGGGCGAGGTCGACTACGCGCAGGATTTCTTCGGGCGCGAGGCCTTTCTCACCGTGTCGGGACAGCTCGAGGCGGAGATTGGCGCGGCGGCGCTCAGCAATGTGTACACGTTCGGCCCGACCTTCCGCGCAGAAAACTCGAATACGAGTCGACACCTGTCCGAGTTCTGGATGGTCGAGCCCGAGATGGCTTTCTGCGATCTCGAAGGCAACGCCGAGCTGGCCGAGGCCTTTCTCAAACACGTGATTCGCGCCGTGCTGGAGCGCTGCCCGGATGACATGGCGTTCTTCAACGAACGCATCGAGAAGGGCGTGCTCGATACGCTTGCGCACGTGGTGGATTCGCCCTTCGAGCGCCTCAGCTACAGCGAGGCCGTCGAGATCCTCGAGGCCAGTGGCCGCGACTTCGATTTTCCGGTCAAGTGGGGGGCGGACCTGCAGAGCGAGCACGAGCGCTTCCTGGCGGAAGAGCACGTCAAGCGCCCGATCGTCGTGACCGACTACCCGAAGAACATCAAACCCTTCTACATGTACGTGAACGACGACGGCCGCAGTGTGCGTGCCATGGACGTGCTGGTGCCCAAGGTGGGCGAGATCATCGGCGGCTCCCAGCGCGAACATCGCCTCGAGGTGCTCGAGGCGCGCATGCAGGAGCAGGGCCTCTCCCAGGACGACTACTGGTGGTACCTCGACCTGCGGCGCCACGGCAGCGTCCCCCACGCTGGCTTCGGCCTGGGCTTCGAACGCGTCGTGCAATTCGTGACCGGCATGGCGAACATCCGTGACGTGATCCCGTTTCCGCGGGTGCCGGGGTCGGCGGAGTTCTGAGGAGCGCTGCGGGCTCCTAGGCGTCGCCGTCCAGCGGCTCGATGCCCGACGGCCCCCCGAGGCGGGGGAGCCCGTCGTGGACCTCGACCCAGTCGGCGCCGTGGTCGAAGTAGCAGTGGAAGCCGGGAGGCCGATCGATGGGGCCTTCGATGTTCGCCAGCACGATGTCGATGCGCTCCGGGTGCTGCGCACTCTCGCAGAAGAGCGAGCTTCCGCACTGCCCACAGAAGGACCGGACGCCGTGTTCGGATGACGCGTAGCGTTGGAGCCGCGCGCTGTCGGGTTCCAGGCTGAGTTGTGCGCGCGGCACACCGAACCAGGTGACGAAGCCCGCGCCGTGGTTGCGGCGGCACATGGAGCAGTGACAATGGCCGCAGAAGAGGCTGGGCAGAGCGACCCGGAAGCGCACCGCGCCGCAAAGGCAGGCTCCCGGGACTTTCTCGTCGGCCATAGGGCTCACCTCGGATCGACTCTATCACGCCGCTTGGCCGGCCGGGCGTCAGGCGAATCGCCGGGTCGAGCTTCGCTGGTGCCTCTGGCGGCGTGGCGCTGGCACACCGGCGAAAATGCGGCCCGGTGACGTGCTCGTCGACGAGTGCGGCGAGGCGTGCTCGGGGTGCTGTGTCTACGCGGCCGCGATGAAGTCGTGGGTTTCGCGGTAGCCCATGCTCGCGAGCGCGTTTCGGATCTGCTGGCGTGGGCCCGCTCCCGCGACGGACACCACCAGCGGAAGCCCGCGATACTCGGCCAACGCTCTCGGCGCGATCACCGGGGCGTTCCGGATGCGGTTGCCGAGCCGCCCGGGGTGCACTTCGACGATCGCGTCCGGGTGCTTGTCGTGGCGCTCGAGCGCGGCGGCCAGTGCGCGCCCGGTGGCGCCGTAGCCCCAGAGCACGTAACGCGAGCCGCCGGCGAGCAGCCCGCGCGCCAGGTGTTCGGCCTTGCACGCGGTGAACGCATCGATCGCGTAGCGCGGGCTGTTGCGCGACAGGCGCCCGGGGGCGTCGCGCCACAGCAGCAACCGGCGGGGCACGCTGCCGATCTCGAGGCCGCCGGCGAGCACCCGCAGCACCAGGTCGTAGTCTTCCGGGCCCTCGGTCTCCCGGTAGCCGAATTCGCGCAGGACGGCGGTGCGCGCCATGAGCGTCGGGTGCGCGATCGGGCACTCCACGTAGGCGTCGCTGAGGATGCGCGCCGGTGTGTCCAGCCCGTTCAGCCATCGCTCGTAGCTGCGCATGCCGGCGGTGAGATCGTCGCGGGGAAACAGGCGCACGTGGCAGCCGGCGGCGGCCCAGTCTGCGTGTCGTTCGAGGGCCTCGACCTGCAGCGCGAGCCGCAGACGGTGCATCACGTCGTCGGCGTCCATCCGCGCCACCAGTGGTGCACGACAGGCCGCGAGCCCCACGTTGAGCGCAGCAACAATGCCGCGATGCGGCCCGGCGACGACGCGAATGCGCGGGTCGACGGCGGCGGCGCGCCGAGCCATGGCGAGGCTCGCATCCCGCGATCCGTCGTCCACCAGCACGCACTCCCAGTCGCGGAACGCCTGCCGCTCGACGCTGCGCAGACAGCTGTCGAGCGTGTCCTCGGCGTCGAAGACAGGCAACAGCACTGAGACGCGGGGTGATGTCACGATCGCGCAAGCCTACCCGAGCGGCGGCTACTCGATGAAGATCGGGCTCGACCAGGCCGCGCCGCGATCGATCTGCTCCGCCCGGATGTAGAGCCAATCGCCGGATGCCAGCCCGTCGACGGACTTCTGGAGGGTCGCATCCCAGCGCTCGTCGAGGGGCACGCGCTCCACCGCATGTCCGCGGCGGATCAGATCGACGTGTTGCAACGGAGCGGATCCGATCAGCTGTACGAAGAGGTCCGGCGGCTCGTCGGCGGGCGGCGCCGGCAGACTCTCGCCCATACGCGCCGTGCCGAGGCCCACGCGAAGGATGATGCGCGCGCCGTTGGTGGCGTAGGTGCGGCGGGCGCGCAGCGCCTCCCACACTGCCTCGCGGGTGCGCTCCTCGGCGAGGACCGCGGCGAGGCCGCCGGACGGCGACGCCAGGTGCGCGAGCCCCGGGTGGCCGTCGTGGCTGTCGCCGCTGCCGATGAAGCCGAGGCGGTAGCCGCGTTCGAGCGCGTCGCGCGCAAAATGGCCAGGCATGGCGCCCACCACGGTGCTCGGTGAGTCGGCGGCCTCACTGCTCCCATGCACGGATACGATCTCGACCAGCGGCTCGAAGCGCGGGTCCGGCGCGAACTGCCAGGCGGTGGCGATGGGCTCGCCGGCGGTGTGGTGAGCGAAGGTGAGCGCCGCTTCGCCCTCGAGGGCGTTCCAGAGCTGGGTGGGCGTCTCTGTGGCCGGGTCGACAGAGTCGATCACGCGCCCTGTGTCGCCGGCATACAGCACGTGCCGGTGCCCGTAGAGCCAGCTCGTCCACTCGAAGCCGAGCAGGGTGACGAAGCGCCCGGGCGCGTGGAAGCGCCGGGTAGACGCGCGGATCTGTTCCCACAGCTCCGGCGTGTCGGCCAGCACCCGCATGCCCCAGTGGTCGTGATCCGTGAGCGCGACGAGGTCGAGGCCGGCCACGTCGCGGGCGTAGGCGAAGTAGTCGTCGGGCACCCCGGTGCCGTCGGAGAGGCCGGAATGCCCGTGCACGTCGCCCCATAGGATGCGCGGTACCCCGGCGCTCACTTGGAGCGCGTTGCTCGTCGCCCGGAATTCGCCGAGGGCCGCGTGCACGCGGGTGATGCCGGCGGCCTGCGCGCGCACCTCGATCACCAGCACCCCGCCGTCCTCCGGAGCCAGCTCGACGCTCGCCGGCAGGTCGAGCAGACCGGCTTCGTCGCTCAGCGCGATGCTGCCGGTTGCGCGGGTGCCCCGGTTGCCCAGCATGTCGAGCGCAGCCAGGTGCAATCGCACGCTCTCGCCGGGACGCGCCACGCTCGGCAGCGTGGCCCACAGGTGCGCGGCGGGCCCCGCCACGACCCGCAGTGCCGGCGAGGCGTCGATCAGCTTGCGACGACCGTCGCCGTCGCCGTCCACCGCGAACCAGAAACGGGAAGCGGCGTCGGCGAAGTCGTCCACGTGCGCCCCCGTGGGTCCCGCGCCGTACTCGATCCGGATGCGTTCGCCCGCGCTGAGCGCGCGCCCCTCGATCCGGATGCCGAGCATCTGTTCGCCCAGCGTCTCGGCGTGCAGCTCGATTCCCGCGGCGTCCGTCGCGACGCGCGTGTAACCCTCGAGCTCGGGGATCTGGGTCTGTGGTGTGCTCCAACGCCAGAAGGGCGACACCTGCAGCGTCACGGAGCCGTCTGCCGCGATGCCATCTGGGCCCGCCTCGTAGACCAACGTCACGCGTCCGGGCCTTCCGACCTGCAGCGGCACGGGTTCGGAGCTCTCGACCCAGGCGCGGCCACCCCCGTCGGACGGGTGCAGCTCGAGGTTGGCTGCGCGGCGCAGATCTTCGACCACGTCCAGCTGGGCGTTCGGCGACATGTCCGCAGCCGGCACCCGGTTTGCGGGCGCTTCGCTCTCCGCCGCTTCGCTCTCCGGCTGCGGCGCTGCAGCGGTGGGCTGCGGTGGGGCCGGCTCGCCGCAGCCCAGCGCGGCGAGCAGCCAGATGAGGTTGCAGCGGATCCAGCAGGGCGTCATGCCAGCGGAGACTAGCGAGCCCGACTCCGCGGAGCCGTAGCTCCTGCCTGTGGCAAGTCGCTACAGCCAGTCCGCTGTTCTGCCGTTTCCAGACGCGTGCGGCTGTGTCTGATACGCCGTGAGCTGGGGGAGATGCATGGGGGGGGCAGGTCGCGATCGCGAGGCGGTGGAACGCCCCGTGCCCTGGGTGGGCTTCTCCCTCGCGTGTCTGTGCGTGCTGGGGTTCGCGTACGCGAGGATCCAGGCCAGCGCGATCGATGCGGCGGCCGACTCCCAGCTGATCGTCGCTGCCGACTATTTCCGCGCGCATCCGTACCTGGCGGTGCCGAGCGTGCTGGCAGGGCGTATCGATGCGAGCACTGCCCAGCATCTCCGCCAGCAGCACGAAGTCAATCAGCAACGGCTGGGGGCGAGCCCGCACCTTCCGCAGCTGGTGATGCGCGAGCAGGTCGAGCTCGACCGGCTGGCGCAACAGGTGGCTCTGAAGCTCGAGGGTCGTCCGGAGAAGCGGTTCGGCATGATCGCGACCGAGCGCAATCCAGTCACGTTCGTCTCACATCTCTTCTTGCACGCTGGTTCGGCGCATCTCGCCCTGGGCATGCTCCTCTTGATCGCGTTCGGGTGCAGCCTGGAAGCCGCTTGGGGGTCCGTCATCACGCTCTGCGGCGTGTCGGCGGCGGTGCTCGGCTCCGTGGGCGTCTTCTTGTTGAAGCAGCCGGAGCTGGCGCAGCCACTGATCGGGACTTCCGGGCTCGTCGCCGGCTTCGTGGGTGCGTCTGCAGTTCGCCTGGTCGGCTCCCGGGGAAGCCGCGGCCTTTGGCCGCTGCTGATCCTGGCGCTGGTCGCTCTGTGGCTGCCTCCCTGGCTCGGCGCCGAGTGGTCGATCGCGCGCGACCTCGGTGCAGCGCCGCCCCTGCGCGGTGGCTGGAATCCGTCGATGTGGGCGCTCGTGGGCGGTCTCGGCTCCGGCGCAGGCTTTGCGCTTGCGGTGTGGCTGCTCGGCCTCGAGCGGCTCAGCGCGTGGGAGGATGTGGAGATGCAGCCACGCCGTGGCGGGCACGTCGCCGAAGTCGAGCGCGCGCTGCAGAAGCGCAGCGCCGGCGCGCAGGCACCGCGGTTGGCAGGCGAGTCCGGCAGCACCGGTGGGGAGCCGTCGGTGGCGCGTGCCGCGGTCGAACTCGACCCCGCGACGGCGGCGAAGGCTGCATGGCAGGCTCTGGGTTCCATGGATATTGATCCCGAGACGCGACGGGTGCTCGAGGAGCTGCTCGCGCCCTTGGTCGCCGGCGCCTCTGACCCGGCCGTCGCGCAGGAGATCGAGCCAGAGCGGGGTGCTCGCGTGCGACCGGCGCAGAGTGCCACTTCGAACTTCGATGAGGAGACCGAGCCCGCCGGAATCGAAGTGCCGGCTTTCGATCGCGAGCTCGAATTGGTGTCGGCGGTGCCGCTCGGGCTGGACGAGACCGGGTTGCTGATCGCGGCAGGGCAGGCGCGCAAACGCGTGTGTTGCGACCGCATCAGCGCCATCGCCGTGGCAGTCGTCGAGGAGCTGGCAGACAGGCCGGTGATCGTGATCGATCTGGTGTTGAACTGGAAGTCACCGCTGGAAGAGCCGCTGAAGGTGATTCGTCTTCGCACGGACGCCTTCGATCCGCGGTCTCTCGTCGAGGGAGAGAGTGATCCGCTGGCCGCCGTGCGAGCGCTGGGCGCGAGTCTCCTGCAGAAGACCGGCGCCACGCCGTTGCCGGACGAGGACTCGATTCGCGGTGAGCCGTTCGCGGCCTTCAAGTCGCTCCAGGAGTACCAGCGCCACGTCCTGCTGATCGCTTCCGACGACTGATCAGGGGCGCAGGGCGTGCGTGCGTACGCCTACGTGCTGCTCGAGGCGCGGTTGCACCCATGCGAGCCACTCGCACAGCCTCGGCCGCGTCGTGCGAGGGTCGATCAGATCGTGCACGCCGAAGCTCTCGGCCCGCGGAAATGCCGAGCGGGCTGCGGCCAGCCGTTCCTCGATCTCGTGGCGCAGCGCGTCGGGATCCTCCGCCGCCTCGATTTCTCGGCGGAAGGCCACGGCGACGCCGCCTTCCAGGGGCAATGCACCGCCCTCCGAAGAGGGCCAGGCCAGCACGAAGGCGCCCGGTCCGAAGTGCGCCGCAGCCGCGACGCCGTAGGTCTTGCGCACGATCACCGAGGCCCACGGCACCGTCGACTGGACCACCGCGAACATCGCTTCCGTTCCGAAGCGGATCGTCGCGTCGGCCTCGGCCCGTGCGCCCAGCATGAAGCCCGGCTCGTCGACGAAGGCCACTACCGGCAGATGGAAGGCGTCGCAGAGGTCGACGAAGCGCCGCACCTTGCGCGCACCGCGGGCGCTCATGGCGCCGGCATAGAAATGGGGATCGTTGGCCCACACGCCGACGGGCCGACCGCCGAGGCGCGCGAGCCCGGTGATCTGGCTTCGCCCGTAGCCGCGTCCCAGCTCGAAGAAGGAGTCGCGGTCGACGACGGCCGCGACGATCTTGCGCATGGCGTAGACCTTGCGGCGCTCCTGGGGAATCGCGTCGAGCAGCGCCTCTTCCGTGCGATCTGGCGGGTCCTCGCACGCCGCCAGGGGCGGCAGGGCGTGTACGTTCGACGGCAGGTAGCCGAGAAAGCGGCGCATGGCGGCGAAGGCCGCCACCTCGTCCTCGACGACCAGATCCACCACGCCGTTGCGGCCGTGCACCGCGCCGCCGCCGAGCTCGTCCTTGCTGAGGGTTTCTCCCATGGCGCGCTCGACGACGGCGGGACCCGCCACCATTACCTGGGCAGACTCGCGGGTCATTACCGCCAGGTGCGAGGCGACGAGCCGCGCGGCGGGAAAGCCCGCCACGGCGCCGAGTGCCGCCGACACCACCGGCGCGGTCTGCATGGCGCGTGCAATCGAGAGGAAACGGTGGGTGGCGTAGACCGCATCGCCGGGGGGCCGGGGGCCCTTGCCACCCTGAGCGCCCACTACGCTGCCGCCGCCGCCCTGGAGAAAGCGCACCAGCGGCAGCTGGTATTCGACCGCGAGCTCTTCCGCGTAGACGCTCTTGCGCAGGCCAGCGGGTGTTGGAGATCCGCCGCGTTGCGTGAAGTCCTCGCCACCCAGCACCACCGGGCGCCCGTCGACTCGAGCCAGGCCGAGCACGTAGTTCGCCGGCGTGAACGAGCGCAATGCCCCGTTCTCGTCGAGCTCCGAGTGGCCGGCGATGGGTCCCTGCTCGCGGAAGCTGTCGGCATCGGCAAAGGCGGCGATGCGCTCGCGAATGGTCAGCCGACCGAGTGCGTGTTGGCGCTCGACACCCGCTGCACCGCCCAGCTCTTTGGCGAGTCGTCGCCGCTCTTCGATGCCGTCGACTTCGGGCTTCCAGCTCATCGTCGGGCGGGCTCCGGCGCCGCACACGCGTGTGACGCGCAGGGTCTCCACAGGCGGGAGAGCGAGCATATCACGCAGGCTTGCGCCGTTGCAGGGTCGGGTCAGCGAATGGCGGAATGGGTGGCGCGCGCCGCAACTCGCGGTCTGCCGTTCACTGCTGTCCTGCAGTCTGATGCGGCAGCGCCATCAGGTTGAGATGGAGGATGGCGCGCCAGCGCGCCGCCGTGAACAGCGGACCGCGGGTGACGCGGGCCAGAGCGTCCCAGAGAGCAGCCAGATCCGCATCGGCGATCTGATTGCGACCCGTTTCCAGCGTTTCGAGGTAGCCGTCGGGCACGCTCCTCGAGAAGTGCCCGATGCGCCAATCGTGCAGGTTCTGCACGGGGAGTCGCGCGCGCAATGGATCGGCCAAGGCGAACTCGTCGAGCACGTATTTTTCCGGGCCCACGTGAAAGCCGTAGAGTCCGACGGGACCCGCGAGCAACACGCGGTTCGGTCGCCGCCGGTCGACGGCCGCGGCCGCGGCCCACGGGTGCTGCAGCGGATCTGCGCCGGCGGCGAGTGCGCGCCACAATCCGGTGACCGGATAGTAGCCGGCGCGCTCGTCCACGATGCCGTGGGCACCCGGGTCCGGCTTCCAACCGACGCCGTAGTCGAGGGTTGCGGTCAGGGGGGGGCGGGCGGACAGCAGGCTCGCCACCAGGAGGCCCGCCGCCAGTGCGATCGGGACGCGCAACGCAGGCCAGCCGGGTTCGCTCGGCGTGCGCGCCAGCAGCGTCGCTGCGCAGAAGACAGGCGCCGCGAGGAAGCGTCCACTCATGAAGTCGCCGCCGATTTGCACCACATACGCCAGGTAGAGGACGATCCCGATGACCACCGCAAGGCTCCGCGGAGCGCGCCACGTCGCGAGTCCGCAGCCGAGCAGGATCGCAAGTGGCGTTGCGGGATCCCGCACGCCCGCGTCCTGCAGATAGCGCAGACCTTGGCGCGCGAGATCGATCGCCGGGATGCCCGTCGCGAGCTTTGCGTAGGCCGTGTTCGGAAACGGGAAGCCGTAATAGACCAGCGCGAACAGCTCCCATGCGAGGAGGGGGAGCGCACCCAGGGCCAAGGCTCGCCAGGCGGAGCGTCCGCACGCCCGGGCCGTGACGGCCACGGCCGGGGTTACCAGAAGCAGCGTGTCGAGCCGGTTCACGGCGAGAACTGCGGCGACGAGCGTGAGTGCCAGCAGGTGTCGCTCGGGCGGGTCGGCGTCCGAGGCGCGGAACCAGAGTGCGAAGAAGAGCGCGAGCAGCAGATGTGTCAGCGGGTTTTCGAGACCCGACGTCGAGTAGTCGACGAAGGCCTTCGATGCCAGCAGGGTGACGACAGCGAGTGCGGCGGGCCCGGGGCCGCGCGCGACGTGCCTCACCAGCAGCGCGACGGCGCCCGCGCTGCAGGCGAGGGAGACTCCCAGCAGCGTGAAGGTGCGTTCACCGCTGATGCCAGTCGCCGCAGCCAGCAACAGGGCCCAGGCCGGATGCGTGAACGTCTGGACGCGCTCCGCCGGATTCCAGCGCAGGCCGTAGCCCGAGAGCCAGTTGTCGACGCTGCGCAGCGTGATCCAAGCGTCGTCGCACAGCCACGCGCTCGCGAAGACTGCCCAGCCGAGGGCAAGCAGCGCGAGAGCCAGGCAGAGGCGGGCCGCTCGGGCGTCCGTGGTCATGGATTCGGCAGTGGCTCCGTGCGCAGGGTATCCGAACGCCTGGCCCCGCGTCGCGGGCTGCGTCAACCCGCCGAGCCCGCTCTGAGGGCGGCCGCGCGCAGCGCCGCGCGAAACCCCTCGGCCAGGTCTTCGGGCCGATACCGCGCTACCTGGGCGCGCGCGCGTTCGCCCAGCCTGCGGCGTGTGCCGCAGGTGAGCGCTTCGCGCAGGCTCGCCGCCAGCGCCTCGATCCGGCGGGGATCGCCGAGCCAGCCGGTCTCTCCCGGGATCACCAGGTCCGCGGCGGCGCCTGCCAGCGGCGAGCAGACGACCGGCAGGCCGCACGCCATGGCTTCGTTCACCGCGATGCCCCACACGTCGCCGAGGCTCGGCAGCACCAGCAGGTCGGCGGCCGCGTAGAAGTCCACGAGCTCGGCGGGCTCCACGGCGGGCAGGCGCAGGATCTCGCCGGGGCGGCGCGTCTCGCTGGCCGCGTCCAGCCTCTCGGCCAGCGGGCCGTCGCCCACGAAGAGCAGGGTCCAGTCGTCGCGCAGCTCCGGCTTCAGCAGCTCCCAGGCGTCGAGCAGCGGCTCGATGCCCTTGATCGGAAACAGCCTGCCGACCACGAGGGCGATGCGCGCACGCGCGCCGAGGCCTGCCCGCAGGGCCAGGCGCGCGGCATCCGGTTCGACGCT
>JAFDDG010000022.1 GCA_019310965.1 Deltaproteobacteria bacterium | reverse complement strand
GCTGCTGCTGCGGTTTCGTCAGCGATCCTCTCTCCGATCTATCGCGTGGGCGCGGGGCTCAGGTGGGGGCGGGGGACTCAAGTCCCCGATGGTCGATGGCCAGCGGCCGGCAACCCGGGCACGAGCAGTACTCAGCGACGCACCCAAGATCCTCGGGGTCTTCATTTGACCCAAGCAGCCGCCCTCAATCGTCGTCGTCGTGATCGTCGTGTTCCGAGTACGCCAGCGGTAGGCCGGGTAGGCCATCGCGGCCCCGTGGCGGTAGACGAGTTCGCCGCCGCTGTGCCCAGCGAACCCGGCGGCTCCCAATGCGGCCACAGAGAGAGCGATGGTCAGTGCGCGATTGATCGCGCCAACCCTCCCAACGAGCATTCCGGCAGCGGCCAAAGGCAATACCAGCGCGGCCAGCGTGAGGAATCGTTCGGCCTCTTCCTCGTGTTCTTCAATGGGGCGCTCTGCGATGACGCGTTCGACCCGATCCTCTTCGCGCTCGCCGGTCTCGGTGGCGATCCAGGCTGTGCCAACCAGTACGACCTGGAGGATGACGATTCCAAGCCAGCTTCGGTCAGGCAGGCGCCCGGAGTGGATGGCCCAGAATGCCCCTGCGGCGAGGAGTGGAGTCAGTACGGCCAGCACGATCGGAAAGTGGACGATGGCCGGATGGAGCGGATCGGGAATCATGGTGTTGTCCTCAGTCTGAAGGGGTGGCAGGAGTGCCGTGCCTCGAGCGCTATGGTTCGACACCGATTGTCGGTGGACCATCCGGCAATTGTCCCGGCCAACCCCCTGGGGATTCGCAAGTGACACCTCCGACAGATGACGTGGGTCCCCGCTTTCGGATCGGACTCACGGCACTGTTGATCGCCATCGCGACCTGGGGTGTCGTGGATCTTGCGCTCGATCGTCCGCAAGACTGGCTATCGGCTCACGTACTGGTCGAGATCGGATTCGTCCTGCTCTCGCTTGGGTCCGTGCTCTACCTGTGGTCGGGCTGGATGCAGGCCCGGCGCAGTCTGGGATGGGCAGAGGGTCGGCTGGCCGCGAACGAGGTCGAGCGCAATCACTGGAGAGCTCGGGCGACAAGGCTGCTTCACGGATTGGGCTCGGAGATCGACTCCCAGTTCGAAAGGTGGTCCCTGACGCCGATGGAGAGACAGGTGGCGCTGCTCCTCTTGAAGGGCCTCGGCCACAAAGAGGCTGCAAGCGTTCTGGATCGCAGCGAACGGACCGTGCGCCAGCACGCCGTTTCGGTCTACCGCAAATCTGGACTCGCTGGACGTGCCGAGCTGGCGGCCTTCTTTCTCGAAGATCTGCTGCTCCCCATCGACCGTGACACCGAGGAAGAGCGGGGCGCTGGACAAGGGTAGAACGTCAAGTGCGCGCCAGAGGGGGAACTTCTCCGTTGGTGCTGCCTGGGCGCCGTCTGCCGTGCCGGGTGCCGCAGGATACCGCTCCTCGCGGCCCCTCTCCGATTGCGAGAGCGCAACCTAGCGTTCTTCCTCGTCTTCGGAGTCTGTTCCCAGGCTGAGGGTCGCGGGTTCGATTCCCGTCTCGCGCTCCACGGAATCCCTTTCAGTTCGACGAACGACGCCGGGGTCCTCGCCCCGGTCCTGCGTCTGGCCGCATCTGCCCGTGCATCTCATGCACGAAGCCGTAGACGGCCTCGAGATCCTCGGCCGGGAGCACACCCTTCCAGGCGGCCATCGCGGACCTGGGGCTTCCGTTCTCGATGATTCCGCGCCTGGGAATTCCGCGCAGGTGAGCAGGCCTCGGACCGGTCAGGTCGGGTGGAGGCGGGACCAGCGCCGCCGCCGCGGGACCGTCTCCCTTGCCCGCGGGCCCATGGCACACGGCGCAGTAGGCGGCAAAAACCTGGGCACCGCGGTCTGTTCCCGGCGCATCTCTTGGCGCTGAATCGTCGATGCCCGTCGATTCACGCAGCCGATCCCGGAAGGCATCGTGGCAGGCCACGCAGCCAGCTTGCAAGCTGCCAAGCTCCGAGAGCACTTGATCCGAGTCCTCGTTGGCGGCTGCCCCGGCCGTTCGCACGGCCGCATCGTGGACGCGTCGATCCGCGGCTCCGAAGGCGGCGAAATCGGCCCCCAGCGTCGCCTGCACCCGAGCCTTCTCTTGGGGCGAGACGTGGGGGTGCTCCGCGATAGCAGTGGCAGCTGTCCCCAGGGCGCCGAAGTCGCGAGCCCAGAGGGCCGCATTCAGGGCGTCCATATCCCGTCCGAGCTGCTGCATGATGATCTTCAGGTCCGCGGCGCTGGCATCGTGTGGAGTGGGCTGAGCGCCCGCAACACCGGCACCCAGCATCACCACGCCGAGGAGTCCACCAATGAAATGTTTCGATGTCATCGCTTCTCCTATCGGGCTCGTCCAACCGCTCGCGAGTTGCCTTGCTACGACCAGGGGTCGAGTGGTTACGGGGCTCACGACTATAGTCTGCGATCGCGTCGCGAGAAAAGGAGCTCGGAGGCATCGGGGTCCGGCGGCACATTTCGTGCGCAGATCCACTCGCCGGCCGTGACCGACGCCTGGATCCGCGCGTCGAGGTACAGCGGAGTGCCGAGCTCGGCGAAGCTCGTGCGTGGCGTTTGGATCCGACCGCCCATTTCGAGATGCAGCGACCGCGAGCGGCAGAAGAGACTGGCCCTCGAAGCTCTCGGGGATCGTCGCGCCCGCAACTCGAGCAGCGTCGGGGCGATGTCGACGTTGCGCACCTGGGTCTCTACGCGTAGGGATCGGACCGCGAAGGGGAGGCGGAACACCAGCGGAACCCAGAGCACCGGAGTGAGTACGTTGCGCGCGTGGCCGCTCACTCCGTGCTCCCCGAACTCCTCTCCGTGATTACTGGCCACCACGATGACGGTGTCGTCCAGATAGCCAGCGACATCGAGTCTTTTTGCGCACTCTCTGAAGCGTGTCGTCGACCCAGCGAATTGCGGCGAGATAGTCGCCCATCTCGCCAGAGCCGAATGTCTTGAATTCGTAGGGCGCAGCGTATTGATGGACATCCATGAAATAGAGGTAGATGAAGAAGGGGACTCCATCCGCGTGGCGGTCGATCAGCCGCGCGAACTCCTCGTAGACGCGGTCTGGTCCCAGGCTGAGGGTCGCGGGTTCGTCCCGTCTCGCGCTTCAGCTCCTTCAAGGACGGCCGAGGGTTGCGCGGAGCGCGATCGGCCGCCTGCCTCAGTACTGCGTCGCGTCCCAGATCGGCTTGTTGAGAAACTGTGCGAGGGTCTTCGCGTCGGCGCGCAGGTGCTCGAGGTTCCCGTGATCGACGACGTTCATGCGGCTGCCGTCCACCAGCACGAGGTTCAACTCGTAGCTGGTGTAGGCGCTCTTGTTTCCCGAGACGTATTCGGAGATCAGCTGAAGCGCGTGTATCGCAGACAGGGGTGTCGAGGAACCCTTCTCTCCGCCCGCGCCCACCATTGCGGGCTCCTTGCGTCCGCGCCAGAACATCGCGCGCGCCTGGTCGAAGACTCGCGGCGCGTTTCCATACCACCACATGCAGACCCCGGCGATCGAGAAGATCGTGCCGACAATCAGCGGCACAGTGGCACCCCGGTTCGAGAAGCCCGCTCCATCGAGGTCGATCAGATTGATCTGAAAAACGAGCACGCCCGAGCCCACGCAGAAGAACAACAGGCAGAACAGATTCCAGGCCACGGTCGGCGCGAACTCGACGCGATGCCCAGAGGTCTGCTTCAGGCGATGCGTACCGAAGCTCGCGCCGCCGGCCGCCGCGGGTTGCCAGCTCGTCTCGAGTGCGAGCGGGTCACCGAATACGGAGGGATCGATACTCGCGCCACCGCTGCGCCGGCGCCCCGCCGCCTTCTTCAGCTCTTCGAACATGCCGCCTACCCCATTGAGGGGTGTGAGATCCGCTGGAGCCGCCAGAACCGGAGGTTCTCGGGCTCGCATCACTCATCGGCTCGAACGCCTCCCGGGTGAAGAGGTCTGTCCTAGTGGTGGCGGGCGGAGTGAGACCCATGGAGGCAACCCCGCGCCGTGGCTAGCTGTCGACCATCTGGACGAACTCGAGCAGATGCCCTTCCGGATCGGTCACGAAGCCCACCTGATAGGGCGCCCCGGCGTCGTGCTTGATCGCGGCGTGGACGGCACCCCCGGCGGCGCACACGCGATCGACGAGATCCGCGATGTCCTCGGTCCGGAAACCGAGGATCGATTCGCCGGCGGCGGGCGGAGCCTTGTCCACGTACCGGAGCAGTATCAACCCGCCGTCGTAGCTTCCGTCGATGCCCAGCAGGATCTCCTCGATGGGATCCGGCCCGATCGCCGACTGGATCCGCTCGAGCTGCGCAAATCCGAACACGTCGATGTAGAACTTCGCCATGCGCTCGAGATCGTCGACGACGAGCTTCGTGAAGGAGAGCGGGGTCTGTGTTGCAGACATCGTCAACCTCGTATGGCGCCCGTGTGGCGTGTCCAAGCAAAGCGACCAGATCTTCGGTCGCGCTCGACTCGCCGAGAGCGGCTGATGTCGGAGCATAGGAGAGAGGAGCTATCGTCCGCACATCCCGAAGAAGGAGTCCGTTCTCATGGCAGCGCCCCCTCTGCTTCGCCTTACCCTCGGGCTGACCCTCGCAAGCCTGTGGGTCGCCGCTTCTCTCGCGAGTGCGGCCCCGCAGCAGCCGAACGTGGTCGTGATCGTCGCCGACGACCTCGGCTGGGCCGACGTGGGGTTCCACGGTGAAGCGGTGATCGAAACTCCCTCTCTCGACCGTCTGGCCAGCGAAGGCGTCGAGCTGCATCGCTTCTACACGACGCCGATCTGCTCGCCGACGCGTGCGGCGTTGATGACCGGACGCGATCCGATGCGGCTCGGCGTGGCCTACGGCGTGATCATGCCGTGGCATACCAACGGCATTCATCCCGACGAGCACTTCATGCCGCAGAGCTTCCTCGCCGCCGGCTACCAGACCGCAATGGTGGGCAAGTGGCACCTGGGCCACGCACAGATGACCTATCACCCGAACCAGCGCGGCTTCGAGCACTTCTACGGCCACCTGCACACGGAGGTGGGCTACTTCCCGCCTTTCGCGAACCAGGGCGGCAAGGATTTCCAGCGCAACGGGGTCAGCATCGACGACGAAGGCTACGAGTCGTTCCTGCTCGGCGACGAGGTCTCTCGCTTCATCCGCGAGCGCGACCGGAACAAGCCCTTCTTTCTCTACATGCCCTTCATCGCGCCGCACACTCCGCTCGACGCTCCGGATGACTTGAAGCAGAAGTACGCGGACATGGGCGACGATCGCAAACCCGCCCGCAGTCGCCAGACCGACGAGACCCGCCGCATTCGCAAGCTGATACTGCAGAAGAGCGCCCGTCCCATGTACGCAGCGGTCGTCGACGGCATGGACCAGGCGATCGGCAAGGTACTCGACACTCTCGACGCGGAGGGCATCGCCGAGAACACCATCGTGCTCTTTTTCAGCGACAACGGCGGTGCCGCCTATGCCTTCGGTGGCGCCGACAACGTTCCGCTGCGCGGAGGGAAGGGCGAAACCTTCGAGGGTGGCATCCGCGTGGTCGCGGCGCTGCGCTGGCCCGCCGAGATCAAGGGCGGCCAGCGCTTCGACAGCATCATGTCCGCGATGGACGTGTTCCCGACCCTGGCCGGCGCGGCCGGGGTGAAGCGGGGCGGCGAGTTCGAACTCGACGGCCGCGACCTGTCGGCGGCGATCCTCGGCAACGAGCGCGTGCCGCGCAAAGACTATCTCTACTTCGCCTCGGAGACGCCGATCGCTGGGCAATACAATCTGACGGCGTTCAACGACGAGTGGAAGTTGGTGCAGGAGATTCAACAGGGACTGCTCTCCGCGACGGTCACGAACTACTTGTTCCAGATCTCCGAAGATCCGAACGAGATGAACAATCTCGCCGCGGCGCATCCAGAAGTGGTGGAGGAGATGGCCGAGGCCATCCACATCTGGCGTCAGCGCTACCCGGTTTCGGGCACCCACGCGGAGCTGGTGCCTCCGCCCGGCTGGCGCGCACCCAAGGACTGGGTGGGGTACCCCGTTTCGCTCGGCGAGCTGCAGGACGAAGCGGCGCCCGGCATGCCGCCGGCGAACGCCCTCCGGCTGCTCGACTGGCAACACGGCGAGGTGGGCCGCCTGCTCTACGATTGCGAGCCGGTGCAGCTGCTCGGCGGGGGCCTGTGTCGCTAGCGACGGCTCGAGAGCGTCGAGGCGCGGCGGGAGCAGACGCGGGGACCATGGCCGGGTATTCGCGAGGGGGTCGTTCCCTGCTCCCTTCCACTGCCGGGCGTCTCGTCGTATAGTGGCTCGAAGCGTCGAGGGCAGCTCGAGCGATCCAACCACCGCCCGCCCCCCAAGGAATGGGGGGCCGAGGAGACGAGACATGGCAGCGAACGGCAACGCACTCAGGACCAATCCCGGCGAGATCGACGGATGGCCCTTTCTCAAGATCGACTACCCGACGGACCCGGCGTGCATCGCTGCGCTGCTGCCCCCGGGCATCGACGCGAGCGACGAATCGAACGTGCACCTGTCGATCTACCGCGTCGCCGTGCTCGACGAGTCCGAGTTCGGTGTGCTCATCAACGTGGACGCCGACTACCGCGGAACGAAGGGCTACTACACGATCGGCTACGGGATCGACCAGGAGTCGGCCATCTACATCAGCAAGGCCATGAACGGCCAGCCCAAGTATCCGGCCGAGATCGAGTACTTCCGGCTGGGCGACGCCGTCCATGCCCGCTGTTCGCACCAGGGCTACACGTTCATCGAGTTTCACGGGAAGGCCACGGGTGCCGTGCAAGTCCCTAGCACCCACGAGGAGCGCGAGTGGTGGGTGAAGGTCTCCCGCGCCGTGGGGGGCGCCGAGAAAGCCTACGACTTTCCGCCCCACGTCGTGACGGTGCGCACGGCCTTCGAGCCGCTGCAGCGGGAGAACGTCGAGGGCGAGCTCGAGCTGCTCGGGAGCCCGTGGGACCCGATCGCGAAGCTGTTGCCGATGTGCGGCGAGGCCACCGCCCGCCTCGACACGATGCGCATGACGGCGCGCGACATCGCGCTGGCCGCGCCCATCGACCCGGAGGCGTTCTGGCCCTTCGTCGATACGATCGGCAGCTCACGCTGGCCCGGGACGATCGGCGGTCCCCGACGAGAGCTGGCGTTCGATCCCTTCGCGCCTGTGGCCGCCGCCGGGGCCTGAGGAGAGGCAGCGACCCTGGGCGTGATGCATGCGAGGGAACTCCCTCGTCTCGCGCTGACGACGTGAGGGTGTTGCCGGACCCCACGGAGGAGCGTGCCGGGTGCGAAGGCGGTGGCGCGCGGAAGCAGAGGTGCCCCAACGCAGGCGCTGCGCATCTCCTGTGAAGGGGCAGGGGGCGCCGGCGCATGAGCACGACACCGCCTTCGCACCCGGCACGGGCACCGCTCGTCGAGCTATTTCAGCACCCTGCTAGTCGGTGAGCTGGATGGTCACCCTGTCGAGAGCACCCTCGAACGGGAAGGGGTCCGTGTAGAGCTTCGATACCTGGGTCCCCGTATCCCGTCCCACGTCGAAGGTCTCGGCCAGTGAGTAGGTGCTGATGTGCATCTTCGGCATCTCCACCGCGGCCACTTTCTCACCGCCGATGTAGAGCTCTCCCGTACCCTGAAATGGACCGGTCTTGATGAAGTTGAATTTCAGCTCGGTCTCTCCCCTGGGGAGAACGGGGGACTCGAGTGTGTAGTAGACGCCGTCCAGATAGTTGTAGTCGAAGTAGAGCCGGTGGTTCTTGATGAATAGGGTGAACCCACCGGTCATTCCGCCCACCGCCACGATGACACCCTCTTCCTTCCCGGTCAGATCGATCGTCGTCGCGATCGTGTGAGCGCGGTTCTTCACCGGAGCGGAAGCCTTCTCCGCGATCCGGAAGGCGCCAGGCGCGAAGTACACGAAATCCTTCTGATCGCCAAAGAGACGGTCCTGCTGCTTGGCCAGGCGCTGGATCATGTCGTCGTGCAACGGATACACGTTGTACTTCCAGGCCTGCTCGTCGAAGAGCTCTATCAGCTCCTCGAGCTTCTCGGGGTGCTCCGCGGCCAGGTCGGTGCTCTCCGAGAAGTCCTCGGCCACGTGGTAGAGCTCCCACTTGTCTTGATCGAAGGGCAGCACCACGTTCACGTCCCAGGGCATGCGATTGGCGTGGAGCGTGACGGCCTTCCAGCCATCCCTCCAGATCGCCCGGTTACCGAACATCTCGTAGTACTGAACCGTCTTTCGGTTCGGCGCGTCTGCGTCATCGAACGAGTAGGCTATCGAGACGCCATCCAGCGGCTGCTGCTCGACGCCATGGTAGGTGTCGGGGACAGCTACCTGGGCGGCCTCGAGAATCGTCGGCGCGATGTCCGTGATGTGGTGGTACTGGCTGCGGATCTCGCCCTTGGCCTCGATACCCGCGGGCCAGTGCACCACCAGGGCGTCGTGCTGGCCACCGCGGTGCGAGCTCTGCTTGAAATACGGAAAGGGCGTGTTGCCCGCCATGGCCCAGCCCGCGTGGTAGTGGGGGTAGGTCGTGGCGTCGCCCCAGCTCTCGTAGTGGCGCATGTTCGCCTCGAACTCCGTCTGCAGTCCGTTGAGCACGTAGGTCTCGTTGAAGGTCCCGGCCAGACCCCCTTCGCCGCTCGCGCCGTTGTCGGCGGTCACGAAGATCAGCGTATTGTCCAGCTCTCCGATGCGCTCCAGCTCGGCGACCACCCGGCCAATCTCGTGATCCACGAGCTCCATCTGCGCGGCAAAGGTCTCCATCTGGCGGGCGTAGAGCTTCCGCACCTCCGGCTCGAGCGAATCCCAGGCAGGGATCTCGGGGATCCGCGCGCTGAGCTTCGTGTCGGCAGGAACCACGCCGAGCTTTTTCTGGTTCTCCAGGATCATCTCCCGGGCCTTGTCCCAGCCCATGTCGAACTTCCCTCGGTACTTCTCCAGATATTCGGGAGGAGCATGGTGCGGCGAGTGCATGGAGCCCGATGCCCAGAGCATCATGAAAGGCAGATCCGGCTTGATGGACTTGTGCCCCGTGATCCATTGAATGGCGCGATCGGCGAGATCCCGATCCAGGTGATAGGTCTTGCGATAGGGCTCCGGTGTGTGGTCGTTCCACATGACGGGAATGAACTGATGCACATCGGCCGCCATGAATGTGTAGGCGTGCTCGAAACCCTCGCCACTGGGCCAGCGCTCGAAGGGACCGACCTGGGAGACTTCGTAGAGCGGGGTGTGGTCCCACTTCCCGAGCGCATAGTTCACATAGCCCGCCTCCTGAAGGTAGTTCGCGACAGACTTCGCAGTCGGGGGCACCACTGCGTTGTAGCCGGGGAAGCCCATCGCCGTGAGAGCATGACTCCCCAGACCGATCGAATGCGGATTCCGCCCGGCCATCAGCGATGCGCGCGAGGGGGAACAGAGAGCGGTCGTATGGAAGTTGTTGTACCGGAGCCCGTTCTCGCCCAGGCGGTTGATGTTCGGCGTTTCGATCAGGCCACCGAAGCTCTGCACCTGCGCGAAGCCCACATCGTCCAGCAGGAAGATGATGACATTGGGTGCGCCTTTGGGCGGCACCTCAGGAGCCGGCCACCACTCCTCGCTGTCCGCATACGAGCGTGCGATTTTGCCTTTGAACTCCGGCGTGTCGGCGGGTGTCGCGGCACTCGCGACAAAGGCCAGCAGGAGGGCAACGGCCCCCGTGCGCTTGCAGAGGCTGATGATTCTGGCTCGCATCGTTGTCCCTCCTGAAGGAGTCGAGTCCGGTCCACTCGGTCTCATGTGATCGCTTCTACTGCAACCCGTACATCTCGTTGTAGGCGTCGCGCGTCTTCTTCTCGGCTTCGGTCGTGTCGAAGCGCCCCTTCAAAGTGAACTCGGTATACTGGCTCGGGAAATCGGGATCGGGCGCACTCGGGCGTCCCGGACCGGGCACGTCCCACGCATCGTCCGGGCTGACGGCCATGCGCTCGATGATCTCGTCCCGCCGCACGTTCCAGACCATCATGTCGGTCGCCATCGAGAGCGGGCCGTCGTAGGTCTGACGTACGCCGTCGTACTGGTTGTAGCGGGTTCCTTCCTCGTTGAACCAGTGGAACATCACGGCGAGTCGAGGCTTCACGACGCTCATGACCTTTCCGAAAGCCGGAGGGCAGGTGTGGAAGCCGCAGGAAGCACGGAGTCCCCGTTCCGGCGGCTGGTTGTAGAACTTCACCATGTCGCCGGGCATGGGCATGGACTCGTGGATCAACACGTCCGCGTCCTTCGCGTACTCGAGCGTCCACTTCGTCGGCGTCGTGTCGCCGCTGTAGACGATCTTGTATCCGTTCCATTCGAGCGCGAGGCTGACGGGACCGTCTCCGGCGTGGATGGCGGGCCAGGAACGCACCGTCACACCGTTCTCTTGGTAGATGACTTCGTTCTCGCCCTTGTAGTCGAACTCATGGACCGTGATCTTTCCGGGCACCGGGCTGATCATTGCCTGCCGGGTCATAGAGTCCCAGTTGTAGGTCTGCAAGAAGTGCTCGATGGCATGCTTGGTTCCCATATCCGGGCGGGCACCGCTCGGCCCCCAGACTTCGAGCGGCCCCGTTCGGCCCGCCGTCCAGCCGCCCGCCCAGAGTCCGGCGAGATCCCCCCAGTGGTCCGTGTGCAGGTGACTGATGAAGATCTTCGTCAAGAAGTCCATGGGGATCATCATCGAGGCAATGTTGGCCATTGAGCCCGTGCCGATGTCGAACAGGAACTTGTCGCCGTTTCCAAGCTCCAGCAGGAAGCAGCTCGCCGCCTGCCCGCGACGAGCGGCGGGCAGGCCGGTTCCGCATGCCGTGATTCGGATCTCATCCGCTTCGAGCGCCTCGGTGCCGGGGTAGTAGACGTAGCGGTCAGGTGCGGTGCCGGTGGGGGAGGTCACCTTGCCTCCAGCCCCGAGGAGGGCGAAAACGGCCACAGTCGAGGCGATGCCCCCAATGAACGCCAGGGTGGTTCTGTGATGCATGATCCCTCCTCCGTCACTCTGTTCAGGACGACCTTCACCGACCGATGGCGATCGTGCTCGAGCAGCGTCGAGAGCAGCAAGGCCCATGCCAAGGCGGCCGGCGGAGGCAACAGGCGCCTAGACACCCGAGAGACGATCTGTCCTCGGGAGTGATCGCCCGGAGCACGGCTGGGGTGCGAGGTCTTGCCCGCACTTGCCCCCCGGGTGCGAAACCTTGCCCCTAGCATGGGCAACGGCATCAGCCGCCCGAGCCCGGGCGCCGTGCTCGCGCCCGCGCTTCGAGCTCGGCGCGGACCGCGGCGTGCTCCCGGGCATTCAGCTGGAAGCGCGAGAGCAGGAAGGTGCCGACCGCGTAGCAGGCCCCGGGTAACGCGCCGTAGAGCAGCAGGATCATGACCTTGGTGGCCTTGGCCTGCTCGGCGTTGGGCTCGAATCCCACGGCCTGGAGCGCGAATCCCAGCAGGATCGCACTCAGCCCCGTCGCGCTCTTCTGGACGAAGGTCCAGACCGCGAGGTAGGAGCCCTCCTTGCGCTCGCCCGACTGCAGCTCGTCCCAGTCGATGACGTCGCCCTTGATCGAAGGCCCGACGACGTAGCCGACCCCGGCGGTCGCGCCCTGGATCGCCGAGATCGTGCACCAGAAGACGATCATGCCTTCACCCAGGAACGAGTGGGCCACGTAGGCCACGGCGGCTGCGGACATCGACCACAGCCAGAGCCGTCGCTTGCCCATCCGCCGTGAGACCCGTGCCCAGAGGGGGGCGATCGCGAAGGAGGGCACGATGTAGAACATCAGGACCACCACGTAGAATTCCTGGGGCGCCTTCACGATGTACTGGGTCACGTAGACCGAGAGGATGCCCGTCGATGCGGCACCGAAGGACTCGATGCCGTACACGGCGAGCAGGATCCGTGCGTGCGGATTACGGAACACGTCCCAGAAGGCTCGGCGCAGGTCGCCGCCGCCTCTCCCCTGGTACTCGGGGCGCTCGCGGAGCCGGGCGATGCCGAGGCCGGTGAGCAGCGCGGCGCCCCCCGCGATGCAGACGGTCAGCGGAAGCGCGAACTCGCGTGGCTCCGCGGAGCTGGCCAGCCCGTAGAACGCCGCCAGTCCGACGAGCAGGCCCGTGCCGCCGGTGAGCTGCCTCACCCCGAACACCCGGGTGCGCTCGTGGTGAGCACTCGTCATTTCCACGCCGAGCGCGAAGTGGGGAACGGAGAACATGGTCTGAGCCGTCGAGAAGAGCAGCAGGGCCGCCCCGACCCAGATCGCCAGACCGATGCTTCCGAGCCCGACCGGCGGTGTCCAGAGCGTGACGAACGCGATCGCGGTCGCGGGGATCGAGGCGAAGATCCACGAGCGGCGGCGGCCCAGGCGCGAGCTCGTCCGATCCGACAGCCGACCGACCAGCGGATCGGAGATCGCGTCCCAGATGCGCGCCACACCGTAGAGCAGCCCCATCACCCCGGGCGCGATCAACAGCACGTCGGTGCTGTACTTGAAGAGGTAGAGGGTGTTGACGAACGCCATGGCCGTCACGCCGATGCCCGCGGCGCCGTAGGCGACGATGCGTCCGAGCGGTAGCGAGGCCTCGGGGGCGGACATCGGAGGATTATTGCCCACTTCTTCGCGCGAGTGTCGCCGCCGTGGCGGGCCTCTTGACGCTGGTCCCAGACAAAGCGGAAGATGTGCTGAATGAAGATTCCGACGCGAGTGCTGGCGCCGGCGCTTGCGCTCGTGGCGGGAGCGATTGGTGCGGCTGTACTGGTCCAGACTGGCCCCAGCATCGAGAGCCGCGAGCGCCCGGCTCCGATTCCGCTGGTGCGCGCCGTCACCGCCCAGCCCCAGGACTACGAGCACCGGGTCGTCACCCACGGAACGGTGGAGCCTCGCACCGAGAGCGAGCTGGTCGCCGAGGTGTCCGGGCGCATCGAATGGCTGGCGCCTTCCTTCGTTTCAGGCGGCTTCTTTGGGGCGGAGGAAGCCCTGGTTCGCATCGAGGCCGGCGATTACCGCACGGCGCTGACCCGCAGCCAGGCCAGCGTGAGCCGCGCGCGCAGCGAGCTCGCTCGCGCGCGCAAGGAGCTCGAACGTCAGCAGCGGCTGGCCGCCGACAACGTTGCCAGCGACTCCCGGCTCGACGATGCCGAGAACGCCGAGAAGATTGCCAGCGCGGTGCAGGTCGAAGCGCGCGCCAACCTCGAGCAGGCCCAGCGCGATCTCGCGCGCACCGAGCTCTCGGCGCCCTTCGACGGCCGGGTGCGCAAGGAGAAGGTGGATGTCGGGCAGTTCGTGAGCCGGGGCACATCTCTCGCCACGGTTTATTCCGTCGATTTTGCCGAGGTGCGCCTGCCGGTGCCGGACTCGGAGCTGGCCTACCTCGAGCTGCCGCACCTGTACCAGAGCGACGCCCCCGACACCCCGGGGCCCGAGGTGGAGCTGCGCGCCGATTTTGCCGGGGGACGGCACGCCTGGCGAGGCCGGGTGGTCCGAACCGAAGGAGAGATCGATCCGCGCACGCGCATGGTGTATGTGGTGGCACAGGTCGAGAAGCCCTACGCGCGCAGTGAGAGCCAGCGTCCGCCGCTGGCGGCCGGCCTGTTCGTCGAAGCCGAGATCGGCGGCCGGATCGACCGCCAGGTGGTGGTGCTCCCGCGCAGCGCGCTGCGTGAGGGAGGCCGCGTCCTCGTGGTCGATGCCGAGAGCCGGCTGCGCTGGCGCAGCGTCGAGGTGATCCGCGTGACCCGCCAGCACGCCATCGTCTCGACCGGACTCGACGCTGGCGAACGCGTGTGCATCTCGACCCTCGAGAGCGCCATGGACGGAATGCAGGTTCGCGTCGAGGAGACGGCCGCCCCGAGCGGAGCCGGATCGTGAACCGCATCATCGCCTGGTTCGCGGCGAATCACGTGGCCGCCAATCTGCTGATGTTCGTGATGGTGATCGGCGGATTGCTGGCTTTGCCGACGATCCTCTTCAAGCCGTTCCCGGACATCGACGTCGACCAGGTGACCGTCAGCGTGGAGTATCGCGGCGCCGCTCCAGAGGAGACCGAAGAGAGCGTCTGCGTGCGAATCGAAGAGGAGGTCGAGGGGGTCGACGGCATCAAGAAGATCCGATCGACGGCCGTCGAGGGCGCCTGCACCGTTCGCATCGAGCTGCTGAGCGGCGCGGACGTCGATCGCGCCGTCGACGACGTGAAGAACCGGGTGGATGCCATCGATACGTTTCCCGAGGAGACGGAGAAGCCGGTCATCGCGAAGGTGACGAACCAACGCTCGGTGATCGAGCTCACCCTATCGGGGCCGACGACCGAGCGTTCGCTGAAGCAGGTCGCAGAGCGTGTGCGAGACGAGATCTCCAGCCTGCCCGGTATCACCCAGGTCTCGGTCGTGGGTACGCGTCCCTACGAGATCTCGATCGAGGTCTCGGAGCAGTCGCTGCGACGTTTTGCGCTCAGCTTCGACGACGTGGCCCGCGCCGTCCAGCGCTTCTCCCTCGATCTGCCCGGTGGCTCGGTCAAGACCGAGGGCGAGGAGATTCTGCTGCGAACGAAGAGCCAGGCGTATTGGGGTCCCGAATTCGAGCGGATCCTGGTCCTGGCGGACCCCAGCGGCACGCGAGTCACCCTCGCAGACGTCGCCACGGTTCGCGACACCTTCGAGGACACCGATCAGGCATCGATCTTCGATGGCGCGCCGGCGGTGTTGATCCGGGTGTTCCGGGTGGGTGACCAGGATGCGGTCGAGCTGGCGGCCAGTGTTCGCGACTACATCGAGAATCAGGTGCGCCTGCCGCAAGGCCTGACCCTGACCGTCTGGCAGGACTCGACGGACATGCTGCGCAGCCGGCTCAACCTGATGCTGAAGAACGGGCGCAACGGCTTCTTGCTCGTGGTGCTGGTGCTGGCGCTCTTCCTGCAGCTGCGGCTGGCATTCTGGGTGAGCATCGGCATTCCGATCGCGTTGCTCGGCACGCTCTTCTTGTTCCCGATGATCGACTTCTCGATCGACGTGATCTCGCTCTTTGCGTTCATCCTGGTGCTGGGCATCCTGGTGGACGACGCCATCGTGGTGGGCGAGAACGTCCACCGCCACATCCTGGAGGGGGATGATCGACTGGAAGCGGCCATTCGCGGCGCTCAGGAGGTGTCGGTGCCCGTCATCTTCGGCGTCCTGACCACCGTGGTGGCGTTTGGTCCGCTGATGTTGGTGCCCGGTTTCATGGGGCAGATCTTCGGCTTGATCGCTTCGGTGGTCGTGATCAGTCTGTTGTTCTCGCTGGTCGAGTCGCAGCTCGTTCTGCCTTCCCACCTGGCCTCGGGAAGTCCCGATCACGTGGCGTCCTCGCGTGCCATCCCTGTCGCGTGGCGCGCACTGCAGAGTCGCTTCGCAGCGAGCTTCGAGCGACTCGGGCGCGTGCACTACCGGCGTGCGCTCCACTTTGCTCTCGAGAACCGCTACCTGACGATCGCCGTGGCCGTCGCTTTGTTGATGTGGACACTCGGCCTGACCGCCAGCGGCCGTCTCCCGTTCTCGTTCTTCCCGCCCCTCGAGGCTGACTACGTCGCAGCCAAGCTCACCATGCCCCAGGGAACGCCCGCGGCCGCGACGCGTCGTGCGGTCGAGCAGATTGCGGGAGTGGTGCCGGAGCTGCGACGTCGGATCGCGGCGGAAGGCGCCGATGCCGGCGAGCCGATCATCCTCCACGTCCAGAGCTCCATCGGCGACCAGCCTTTCAGTTCGAGTTCCGGCGGGCCGCCGGGGCAGAACGGCGCGGCCACGGGCGGCGGCTCCCACCTGGGTGAGGTGGTGCTCGCACTGACGGAGTCGGAGGAGCGCGACATCAGCACCCGGGAGGTGGCGGACCGCTGGCGCGAGCTGGTGGGTGCCGTGCCCGACGCAGTCGAGCTCGCGTACGCCTCCTCTCTCTTCTCCGCCGGCGAGGCGATCAACATCCAGCTGCGCGGACCCGACGTGACGGATCTCACTGTCGCGGCCGAGCGCGTGAAGGCCGCGCTCTCCGGCTATGCCGGCGTCGTCGACGTGGCGGATAGCTTCCGCGCCGGCAAGCGCGAGGTGAAGCTGAACCTGCTGCCTTCGGGTGAAGCGCTGGGGCTCTCCCGCCAGGATCTCGCGCGCCAGGTGCGGCAGGCCTTCTACGGCGAGGAGGCCCAGCGCATCCAGCGCGGGCGCGACGACGTGCGCGTGATGGTGCGCTACCCGGAGGCGCAGCGCCGCTCGCTCGGCGACCTGGAGGACATGCGCATTCGGGCGCCGGACGGATCCGAGGTGCCCTTCCGCAGCGTGGGCCAGGTCGATCTGGGCCGCGGCTACGCGACGATTCGGCGCAGCGACCGCCAGCGCGTCGTGAACGTGACGGCGGACGTGGACCGAGATGTCACCACCGAGAACGAAGTGCTCGCGCACCTGCAGGGCGCGGCGCTGCCGCAGATCCTCGCCGACTACCCGGCCGTCAGCTACAGCCTCGAGGGCGCGCAGGCGGAGCAGCGCGAGGCATTTACCGAGCTGCTTCGCTGGTACGGATTCGCGCTGTTCGGAATCTACGCGCTGCTCGCGATTCCGCTTCGTTCCTACCTGCAACCCCTGCTCATCATGAGCGTCATTCCGTTCGGTCTGGTCGGCGCGATCGCAGGCCACCTGCTGATGGGAAGAGGGCTGTCTTTCATGTCGGTCCAGGGCATCATTGCGCTCTCGGGCGTCGTGGTGAACTCGAGCCTGGTGCTGGTGCACTACGTCAACCAGCAGCGGGCCAAAGGCGTCGCAATCGCCGACGCCGTGGCCGCAGCCGGCAGCGTGCGCTTCCGGCCGATCATCCTGACGTCGCTCACCACCTTCGCCGGGCTCACGCCGCTGCTGCTCGAGACCAGCACCCAGGCGCAGTTCCTGATCCCGATGGCGATCTCGCTCGCTTTTGGCGTGCTCTTCGCCAGCGCAATCACGCTCTTCATCGTGCCGAGTGGCTATCTGATACTCGAAGACGCGAGGAAGTGGCCGCGGGGCCTGGGCAACCGCGTGAAGCGTTTCCGCGCGGCCCGCCGCGGCGAGCCGGCCCCGCTGGCCGGCCCGTAGCCGACTTGTGAGGCCCCTGAGGGCGCCGGCGCATGAGCACGACACCGCCTTCGCACCCGGCCCTGGCGCCGCTCGTCGAGCTACCTCAGCAACCGACTCGCTCGTCAGCCGCGAACTCGAGGGACCGTTCCCCAATTCTTGATCACAGCTCCGGCTTGACGAGCATGGCAGCGAAGGTGACGAGAAGCAGCAGGACATGGGCAACCTGCAGACCCACCTGCAACCCCACCTTGCCCTCGCTGCCGCCTTCCGCGACAGCCATGCGCGCCGGCTTCGTTATGTATTCGAGGGCCACGCTGTAGAACGCCACGACGACCAGGCTGCTCCACAACCAGAATTGTGAAAATGACCATGAGCCCATGAACGCGGCTGTCACCCCCGTGAGGGCCACGATCCCAACGACGATATGCTGAATCAGTCCGGCGGTATTGGCTCTTTTCACGAGTGCTGCGTTGGCGCTGTCGACGGCTGGCTTCACCGCTATCAATACGGCAAGCGCGATGGAACTGAGCGCCAACGCAAGCAGCAGGATGGCCGCGCCAGCGTGAGCCAGGTTCACGATCTGGTAGAAATCCACGACAGACTAACCTTCTTTCCTTCCGATTCACCCGCGTTGCGGGTCTGCGTCGAGTGAGGACAGCGTTTGGGGGGGGCATCCTCGGCGGATCGCACGCTCGATGGTCTCTCGGGCGGGCCCGCTGGAGATGCAGGGCGCTCAGTCGTCGCCCTCGTCGTTCTTCTCGCCCTGCTTCGGACGTGCTTCGCCCGGAACCGAACGGAGCTTTTTGCGCATCTTCTGTCGCTCGTAGCGGCGCCTGAGCGATTGCTTGGGTTTTCGTCGGAAGGGCTTCGCTGGCTTGGGCGTCGGAGAGGTGGGCGTGGCCTTGCGCGCCCTGTACTGCTTGTAGCTGCGCTTGAGTGTCGCGAGCGTTGGAACATCCGGTGTCTTGCCTTCGTGGATGAGGTACAGCCACCCGACCGCGACACCTCCCAGGTGGCCCACGTGAGAGACGTTCGACGAGCCGGCCACGAGCTCCATGACGAAGACGAATGGAATCAGCCAGATCGCCTTGATCGGGATCGGCGGGAAGATCAGCTGGATGGTGCGGTAGGGCCAGGTGAACGAGTAGGCGAGCAGCACGCCCATGACGGCACCCGAGGCGCCCAGGGTGGTCTTGCTGAGCTCCGCGGTCCATGGGGGCCAGCCCGCCAGCCCCGGCAAGTAGGGCACGGTGGCGATCAGGATGCCCGCGCCGAAGCCGCAGTTCAGGTAGTAGCGGAGGAAGCGCTTGTCTCCCCAGTAGAGGGCGAGCTCCGAGCCGAACATCCACAGCATGAACATGTTCATCGCCAGGTGCAGCGGGATGAAACTGATGTGGTGGAGCCACATGTAGGTGAAGGGGCGCCAGATCTGGCCCTGGCTCCAGACATGTTCGGGACTGACGACGCCGGCGGGGCTGAGGTTCGGGATCAGGATCTGCGCGACGAACACCGCCAGGTTCGCGAGCATCAGCTTCTTGATGATCGCCGGGGTGAAGGCCGGACCGAACCTAAAGCTGTAGCCGCCGCTGGCACTCAAGCGCAAGACTCCGTCGCCGGCAGCGGGCGGGGCCGCGCCCTGGCATCGAATGCAAAAAGAATAAGGATCCCAGATACTTCCGTCAACGCGCCAGAGTTGAGGCGTTTCGAGTAGATGGCAGGCACCGCTGCGCCTTCGCCCCCTTCGACCGAGAAGTTTCTAGGAGACGCCGGGCGGCGGTGCGAACAGGCCTCCGAGCAGCGGGCCGATGACGCTCTCCACCTGCTTGCGGATCGCTGCCTCGTCCTCGAAGAGGTAGTCGTGCGGGATCGTCACGATCGGCAGATCCGGCAGCGAGTGCCCGCGTGCGGCCGTGCGTGCCGCGTGTTCGAAGGGCTGCGTCGCCAAGGTGACGGTGGGTACACCCATGCGCTCCAGCGCCACCGCGTCGAGCAGACTGCTCGACGTGCACGAGCCTCATTTCGCAAGGCCGTTGATCACGCCCTGAACGTGGCGGAGCTCCTCGAGCTGCGGCGGCTCTGCGGGCCGCGAGAGCAGGGGCTTGCAGACGCGCACCACCTCGGCGATCTCGACGCGCTCGCGCAGCGCCTCTTCGAGCGCGAGGGTGTAGCCGTAGAAGTCGGGGCCCTGGTGGCGCGTCTGCTCGTTCACCAGAAAGCCCAGCTGCAAGCCGCCGGCGGAGTGCCGGATACGAGGTGCCAGGCCCGAGTCGTGGGTCTCGACCTGGCCACGCGGATCGACGATCTCCATCTCACCCCTCCCCATCTCGTACGGCCCGCGTGATCGCGAAACCGCCCAGGTGTCCCCAGCCGGGGCAGACCGCGGCCCAGGGGATGCTGTCTGCGCCAGCCACGATGAGGTGGATCGCCTCGGGGCTCTCGACGATCGGCACGAGCGCGTCGTCGTTGCTCTGGTCGACGCTCGCCGGCCACCACTCGTAGGTCGCGGGTGCGTCGGCGGCGCGGGAGCGGATCTCACCGACCCGGCGCTTCGAGAGCTCGAAGAGCCGTTCCTGCACGCGCTCGCGCGAGTAGCCGCTGGCATGCAGGTGGCGCGTCTCCGAAGGGCTGAACGCGACGAGGAGCTCGCCCATCGTGTGTGTGTTGTTGCTGCCTCGGGTGCGCATCGCGTCCGCCACCGATGCCAGACGCTCTTCGGGGTCGGCGCCGACGCCCCAGAAGGCCACGCTGTGGGGTGCCTCGCAGGCGAAGACCGTCACCGCCGAGCTCTCGCGGGCGAGCCCCCGCGACTCGTGGAGCGAGCTCCAGGGGTGGACCCGGTGCTCGGCCACACAGTAGGCGTAGCGGCCCGGGTGACCGAAGACCTCTTTGACGGGCTCTCCCGGAAACGCACCACCGGCGTTCCAGAGCACGAGGCGAAGCGCGCGGCCCAGGGTGGCCGATGCACGGGAGCCGCCTCCGCTGAAGACGGATTCGGCGGTGGCCATGCCGAGCTGCTCGACGATGGGCCCGGAGACGATCAGCAGCGGCCAGCACCCGTGCGTGGTGACCTGCACCCCGTTCAGGTTGAAGCGCGGCTCCAGCAGGGCTTCGATCGCGGCCAGCAGCACGGGCATGCACTCCGGCGGGCAGCCCGCCATGACCGCGTTGGCGGCGACCACCTCGACCGTGGCGAGCCCCCCGCGCGGCGGGATTCCCCCCAGGCACTCGTCTGCCAATCGCCCCGAGGCAGCCACCAATTGGTCGACGGCCCTCCGCGTGGGCGGGAGCACCGGGAGGCCGTCCGTGAGCCCCTCCGCGTAGGCGAGCTCGACCCACGCGTCGAGATCTCGCAGCCCCCGGGGAAGCGGCGTCACGGGCGGCGGCTCGCGTCGCGCAGGGTTCACGGCCTCGCAGGTTCGCGGCACATCGGAGGTAGTCTACGCGAACGGATCACCACGGGAGAAACCACGATGACGGTCATGGATTGGATTGCTGCCCTCGTCGGGCTGATCGTTGCGTCGACCACGATCTGGGCGCTGCGCCGCAGCCCCGCGGGCTTCTTCGAGACGTTCCAGACCCTGTGGCCCATGCCCTGGGGCAAGCAGATCGTGATCGATTTCTACGGCCTCGAGGCGGTGCTCGCGCTCTTCATGATCACACCCACGCGATGGCGAGCGGAACCTGGATCGCTTTCGCGATCTGCATCGTCCTGATGCCGTTTCTCGGGGCGACGGCCGCGGCGGCGTACTGGGTCTTCGCGGTCGCCTAGGTCCGTTCGAGGCTCACCTCATCGCGGGTCCTATTCGAGATCGGCCACGATGTCTCGTGCCGCCACCAGAAACGCGAGCGCGCCAATGGGCAACAGCCCGCTCACGGCCACGAGCCCGTAGCGCAGCGAGTCGCTGCCGAGTGCGCCGCTCCAGAATTCGCTCAGCGAGCCCGCTATGAGCGGCCCCAGTCCCATGCCGATCAGCGTAAACGGCATCGTCCAGATGGCGTGGGCGAGTGAGCGCATCTGCGTCGTCGCGAGTGCCTGTGCGAGCGCGGCCATCGGTGGCGAGAAGAGGCCAAGAAACAAGCTGCCCACGAACGAGAAGGCGAACGCCACGGGCAGCGAGGTGCCCGCGATCTCCACCACGTGGGTCTCGGGCCAGAGCAGGAAGGCGATCACGAATGGGGCCGCCACGCCGTTCGACACGGCGCACACCCAGGCCAGCCAGCGGGGGTCACGCGAAGCGAGGCGATCGGCGATGCCGGCGCCCAGCAATGCGCCCAATGCGGTCGGCAGGGCGCCGATCAAGACGTACACGATTCCCACCTGCGACATCGACAGCCCGTAGGTGCGGCTCAGGAAGGTCGGCTCCCACAAGCCGCGGCCCGCCAACGCGATGTTCGCGATGCAGGCCCCCGCCACCGCCCAGCGAAACGAGCGAAAGCCGAAGAGATGGCGAGCCGCACGCCACGGCGACACCGCCGGACCCGGTGCGCGCGCCGGTTCGTGCAGCGTAAAGCGCACCAGAAGGGCCACCACGGTGCCCGGCAGCCCCACGGCGATGAGCGCGGCACGCCAGCCGTAGCGCTCGCCGAGCAGGCCGCCCAGGATCATGCCCGCGGCCATGCCGCACAATGCGCCAATCGTCAGCGACGAAAGGGCGCGCGCGCGCCAGGCCAGCGGAGCCGTATCGCTCAAGAGCCCCGCGGCGGGTGGCGAGCCCGCTGCCTCCCCGATGCCGACGCCCATTCTCGCGAGAAAGAGCTGCAAGAAGCCCTGCGCGACCCCGCTGAGTGCCGTCATGGCACTCCACACGAAGAGGCCGGCGGCGATGACACTCCGCCGCGCGTAGCGATCGGCGAGCCAGGCCGCCGGCAAGACCGCCGCGAAGTGAACGACGGAAAAGGACGGGCCCAGCAGCATGCCCATCTGGGTGTCGCTGAGCGAGAGATCCGCCTGGATGCCAGGCGCCAGGATCGACAGGATGTAACGGTCGACGACGTTGAACACGCTCACTGCGAAAACGAGTGCGATGGCGTAGAGGACGTAGCTTCGCGAGTACGGCGAATCGAAGGCGGTCGGTGTCGAGCGGTCGTTCACTGCGGACAAGGCGGCGACGCTAGCGCGAACCGTGCGCGCCACTGGGGGACAGGGCACTCGCATCTCAGAGCGGATTGGGGCACCCGCCGAATCCCGGCTGCAGGCTGCGGCGGAAGCTGGCTCCGGTGAAGGGAAAGGGTGTCGTCCCCGCCCAGATCCCGCGGGGACTCCCCGTGAACTCCGCCCCAGGCTGCGCGGGGCCGAAGAAACTCGAGGCCCGGAGCGGAACAGCGCCTCCAGGGCCGCCTGGCGTGCAACCCGGCGGACCGCTATCGACAGGCTGCAGGGACATGCGTCAATCGGCTCGAATCCTCTTCAACGCCGGCGTGATGTTCGGCCGGATGGCGCTCACCTTCGGGGTCGGCCTCTATGCGACCCGGGTGCTCGTCAACCTGCTTGGGCACGCCGATTACGGCGTGCTCGCGACGCTCGGCGCCACGGGCACCTTGCTGGTCTTCGTCGGGCGCGGCCTCAATGCCAGCGCCCAGCGCAACCTCGCCCACGAGATCGGTCGGAGCGATCAGGACCGGCTCGAGGCCGTCTTCGCCTCGACCCTCGTGCTCTTCCTGGCCATGAGCGCGGCCGTTCTGCTCCTCGGCGTGCTGATCGAGCCGCTGGTGATCCGCGCCATCCAGATTCCGCCCGGCCGCGAGGCGGCCGCCTCGCGTGTCTTCCTCCTCACCCTGCTCAACTTGATCGCCATCATGGCCACGACACCGTTCCGTGCCGTGGTCAACGCCCGTCAGGCCATGGGGCAGGTGGCGGCCTTCGATCTGCTGCGCAGCACGCTGAGTCTCGCGAGCGTTCTGCTGCTGTTCGTCGTAGAGGGCGATTCGCTCGTTCTCTACGCGATGTTCTTGCTCCTGGGGGCCCTGGTGCGCTGTCTGGCAATGGCGCTGCTCTGCGCCTGGCGGTTCCCCGAGAGCCGCCCACGGCTCTCGAAGGTCAGCTTTTCGGAGCTGGGCCGCGTCTCGCGCTTCGCCGGTTGGGCGACGCTTCTCAACGTCGGATACCAGTTCTACAACCAGGCAGCCATCGTACTGCTGGGCCTCGCTTTCTCGCCGGTCGTGACGGCTGCCTATGCGATCGCGATGCGCGTCGCCGGCTATCAGAACAACTTCGCGAGGGTCCTCCCTCGGGTCGTGCAGCCCGCCATGACGACCCTCGAGGCGCGCGGCGAGCGCAGCAACGTCCAGCTGCTGGCTTTGCTGACGAGCAAGTACGCCTGCCTCGGCGTGCTCTTCTTCGTCGTTCCCCTGATGCTCGAGACGGAGGGGATCCTTCGACTCTGGCTCGACGACTACCCGCCCCAATCGCCACTGTTCGTCCGCATGGCGATGACCTGGCTGACAATCCACGTGGCGAGCAGCGGCTTCGATCGCGCCGTCTACGCGCACGGGAACCTCGCCCGCTACGCCATCGGTACGACCGCCCTGTGGGCGTTCGCGCTGGGCCTCGCGGCGTTCTGGCTCTTCGCGCTCGACCTTCCCGCATGGACGACGCCGGCGACGATTCTCGCTTCGGTGCTGGCTCAGATTCCCTTGCGCGTCGGCTACGCCGGACGACTCATCGGGCTGGGCTACGGCGTCTGGGCGCGCGAGACCCTGCTGAAGATCTTCGTGCCGACGTGCGTGGGCCTCGTGCCGGCGTGGTTCGCGCACACGTCGCTCGAGGACGCCTGGCCGCGCTACCTGGCCGTGCTCGCCGGCTATGCAGTGGCGGCGGCGCCCGCGATCTGGCTCTTTTCCGTCGGCGCACCGGAGAAGCGCGCGATCCGGGAGTTCGGCGCGAGCAGCGTGCGTCGGCTACGCGCTCGACTTCGCTGAGCGCCGCACGGCATCGACACGGGCGTCGATCTCGCGGGCAAGCGCTTCTGCAGGGCGCCGGCCGTCGAGCGGGGCCACACCGCTCTCGCCTGCAAGGGCCTCGTATACTGCGAGTCTGCGTCCGAGCACCGCTGCGCTTTCGCGGAAGCGGCGGTCCCGTCCGAGAGAGCGTTGGAGGGACTCCTCGACGGGGATGTGGAGCAAGAATGCCGCGTCGGGTCGGGGAGCCACGGCGGCGAGCGCGCGGGCCAGCAGCCACGATTCCACATCGTCGTCGGGGAAGTTCACGCGGAAGTCGACCCAGCAGTCCGGGAGATAGCGATCGCAGATGACGGTACGCCCGGCGGCGCGCCACGCTCTCAGGCGGACTCCGTACCACCAGATGAGGTCGAGCAGGGCGAGAGACAGCCATGCGCGTTTTCGGAGCCCGCTGCGGAAACTCGCTGCGCGGCGGGGGTATGTGCGTGGCTTCGCGCCCTCCGTGTTCGTTGCCGCAGCCCCCGAGCTCCGGAACCGCTTCAGCGAGGCTTTCGCGGCCTCGAGCGTCGGCGTGTAGCCCGGCCGACTCCACAGCCGGACGGGGCGCTCGCCGCGTGCCTGCGCCGCTTCGAGTAGACGCGATAGCTGCGTCGATTTTCCAGAGCTGTCGATTCCACTGACGCTGATGAGCAGGCCACGACTCACGATCCGAGGTATCCCCTGAGGGGAGGTGCTGGCGCGAGGGGGATCCGATGCGTGCCGCGAAGGCGTCTCCCCGCGGCTCTTCTGCGATCTGGTAGATTGCGGAAGCATCCACGCACGAGAGCGGAAGTGGAATGAATTTCGATCAAAACGTGGATCTCGCCCGCATTCGCCGCCTCTTCGGGACGGCGCCGGCCGGCGCGGAAGCGCCGCCCGGTGTCTCGATCATCATCCCCGTGAACGCCCAGGGTGACCTCGAGAACGTGCTCCATGTCATCGACGACATCGCGCGTTACGAGGGTCGTCACAGTCTCGAGATGCTCCTCGTGGTGAACAACTTCGAGGAGGGGCAGCCGCCTGCTGAAGCCGTTGCGCAGTATCGAGACCTCGGCCTTCGCGTGGTCGCCGTCCCGAGCGTTCGGCGCCGCGGCGAGGCGATTGGCTTCTCCGCACGGGTTCTGGGAATCTGCGAGGCATCCTCCGAGCAGGTCCTCCTGTTCGACGCCGATTGCCGCATTCCCGATGCCACCGGCCTCATCGACTGGTACATGGAGCAGCTCGATCAGGGCGCAGATTGCGCCTACACACACGTCGCATACTACGACTACGAGCCCGCCTGGGATCTTCGGCTGCACTTCGCGTTGCACCATCTGGCCCGTTGGGTCAAGCGCGTGCTGATGCGTATTCCGACGACCCGCGGCAGCAACTACGCGGTCCGCCGTACGCCGATGCTCGAGTTCTACGACGCGGGCCTGCTCGCCGACGAGATGAACACCGGCCCCGCCTTCAAGCGGGCTGGGCGTCGTGTCGCCTATTCGGGTGCGTCGCGATTGCGTGTCTACACGTCGGGGCGCATGTTCAAGCGCGGTCTGCTGCGCAAGTTGCCGTACTATAAGTATCGCTTCCTCTACAACTTGCGTGTGCTGCCGGGGGGGCCTGGCGTGAGGGAACGCAGCGGCAGAGAGAAGGACCCGGTCCGGCGCTATACCGACAATCGTCCCCACCGCTAGCTGGCGAGGATGCCCTTGCGCCGTCGGCTGGCCTGCTAGGGGCGCGGCTGCGTCCATGCGTTCGCCTCCGCTTCGCGGAGCAGTCGACTGACGAGGCGGCGGTAGTACGGCCGCTTGAGCATGAGCCGCAGCTTGCGGGTGGGCTTTGCCGCCAACGAGGCTTCCCGGGCCGAGTAGGTGGCGCGTCGCCAGTTGTGCAGCAGGAGCTGCACCTCGAACAGGCGCAGGGGCCGCCAGGGAATCGGCTCCTCGCCGAAGTAGCCCGCGAGGAATTGCGCCTCGAGATCGGCGGTGCGTCCCGCATTTCGCGACAGCCCCGCTCTGTAGACGCGGTGGTTCGAGGCCTTGAGGTCGTTCAGGAAGTAGGCGAGATCGTGGAAGACCGCTCCGCTCCAGGCCCCGAACGTGTCGATGACCGTGACGCGGCCGTCCGGCGCGACGAGGATGTTGCCTGGCCAGTAGTCGGCGTGGGTGGTCGCTGTCGGAAAGGCGTCGGGAAAGTGGGCGTCGGCGAGGTGCGCCGCGCGCCGATCGATGTCGCGAAAGAAGCTGGCGTCGTCCTCCGAACGGCCGAGCGCTTCGGTGCGCTCGCGGACGCTCTTGATGAACGAGTCGCGGGTGGTTGGGTGCTCCTGCGCGGCGGGGCACGTGGGCATCTCGTGAAATTGGCGCAGCCAGGCCCCGGCGTTGAAAAGCGCCGTCGAGTGCGCTCCGCGCTCGCGGGCGCCGCCCTCCAGCCACTGCGATAGGTTGGGCTGCCGCACGTCCTCGAGCAGCAGCGTGCTCGATTCAGGCAGGAGGTCGAGCGGGCGCGCGGTGCCGAAGCGCGGGTCTCCGAGGCCAGAGAAGCGTTCGTGTATGCGCTCGAGGGCGGCGAACTCGAGCGCCAGCCGCTCGGAGCGCTTGGCGAGTGGCACGAGAAACTCCCACCCCGGTAGCCGCTTCGCGCGCTCGTCGGGCGCTCGTCGCACCTTCGCGATCACGTAGGCACGCGCGTCGCCGGATTGCAGCTCGAACTGGAGGAGCGTGGAGAAGGTCTTCTCACGAGACCGGGTGAGCCGGATCTCCGCCGGCTGCGAGCGAAGCGCGGGGAACCAGGTGCCTGCATTCGCAGCGAGGTGTTCGCGCAGCCGTCCGGCGTCCATCGGGTTCGCCCGGCGCGCCACGCTTAGAGACGCACCAGCAACGGTGACAGACGATCTCCGTTCGGGGTCCCGACCGCGAGATGGCTGGTGGCTCCGGCCAACGCCATCACGAACCAGAAGTAGCGCACGTAGGCGGTGTGGAGAAATAGGCTCGTCGTCAGATACACGATGAGGACCATGATGAGGGCTGTGGCGATGGCGGCGAGGTCGGGGTGTCGATCGCGCCAGCGGCGGCGCACGCGGGCAAGATCGCGGAGCGTCAGGAACAACATGGCCGAGAAGAACCCGATGCCGAGTATGCCGTGCTCGGCAGCCAGGCCCGGATACAGGCTGTGCGCTCGTCGCTCCTCCGAGGTCACTTTCCCACCGGCGAGTCTCGCGTAGCGGGGGTAGTGGACCTGATTCATTCCGGGCCCGACGCCGAGCAGGGGATGGTCGGCGAATGCCAGGGCGGAAGCTGTCATCTCCGTCAAGCGACCGCGGGTGGCGCCGTCGGCGTTGGCGACTCCCACGTCGCTCGTGAACGCCTTGGCGACGTCGGCGAGGGACAGGATGCGCGTGCCGTACTGCGGGACGGCCAGCCCAGTCACGATGACGGCGACGGCCGCGAAGGCGACGTGGCGCCAGTGGATGTAGCCGAACCCCAGCATGGCGAGGAACATCATCGCCACGCCCACGACGGCGCCGCGCGAGAAGCCCAGGGATGCGCCGATCAGGATCAGGGTGAGGCTGCCGAGTGCGAGGCAGCGCGCGAGCCAAGTGCGTGCGGCCATTCCGGTGAAGAGCGCCAAGGGAATCAACATCGTCATGATCTGTGCGAAGCGGTTCTTTTCGCCGATCGGGCCGGCGAGGCGGGGCTGGTGACTCTGACCCGGTTCGCCGGTGTCGAAGACCGCACTCGCGACCTGCGCGAAGCCGCCATAGTTGGTGTCGAAGGAGCCGGTCAATTGCTGGTGTGCTCCGATCGCGCCGATGAAGGCGCCGGCAGCGATGAGCGACCAGACCGCGCTCTTGAGAACCTTGGGTGTGCGAATTGCGTTCGAGACCAGGAAGTAGAGCAGGATCCCCTCGGTGGCCCCGGGCACGAGATGCCGGAGCGACCGCTCCGGTTGGATCGAAAGCAGAGCGCCCACGAATTGCACGGTGACGAACGCCAGGAGCACGAGGAATGTCGGCGTGACGAGCAGCCTCTCCCCCCGCAGCAGCGTGTCTCGCGCAATCGGCAGACCGAGCAGCATCGGGAAGGCGGCGGCCGCCATGAAGGGAAGCCCGTGGAAGTGCACCGCGACTACCGCCGCGTTCGTGTAGAGCACGAACGCCACCACAGGGATGGCCAGATCGGGATAGCGGCTAAGGGCCAGCGCCGCAGGGACCGCGAGGGTTACGAGCAGGGCCAGTCCGATGTTCCGGGAGGCAACCAAGGCGAGTGCTGCCCCCATGGCGAGCAATACCAGGGCCATGAGCGACAGCTGCCACCCCGCCCCGGGGATTGCTCGGCGAGCGCCGCCCGGCTTCGGCACGCTCCGCTGCGGCTCCCATACGTCGATGCGCCGCCCCCGCAGCAGGTTCAGCAGCGCAACGAGCGAGGCCGCATTCACCATCGCGAAGTAGTGGGGAATCGAGAGCACGCGAGCACGACCCCACCGGCTGGACGTAGCGCTCGCGAGCGCGCCGAGGAGCGCGCAGGCACCCAGGATCGCTTCTCCGATCGCAAATGCGCGGTAGAGGGCTCCGGCTTGCCACAGGAAGGGCGTTGCGAAGATCAGGGCGAGCAAGGGCAGAGCGACCAGGCGCCGCAGTACCTTGTGCGAGAAGATCTGTAGCGCGTAGAAGCCGTGGCGTCGCGGATCGAGAAGTCCGCGCATCCGCACCACGCCGCGGAGTCCGCGCGAGATCACGCGAACCTTGCGCCTGAACTCTGCGTCCGACGAATCCGTCACCGCTTCGCGCGCGATCGCCTCACTCGCGAACACGAGCCGGTGGCCCTGCGCAACGACATTGGTCGAGACCCAGAAGTCGTCGGTCACCCCCGGCGGAACTTCGCGAAACAGCGAACGCCGAATTGCATAGACGGCACCCGTGGCAGAGGTCACGCTGCCGGCGAGACCCTGCCACTCCTTGCATTTTCGATCGAGGTCCCAGTAGGCCCGCTCGCCCTCGCTGCCGTCCGCCGCCCTCGTTTGCTTGTTCCAGTAGCGCTGGTCTCCCGCGACGCCGCCCACTTGGGGATCTGAGAACGGCGCGACCAGCGCGCGCAACGCACCCGCGTCGAGCATGCTGTTCGCGTCAGAGAAGACGAGAATCTCGCCGCGCGATACGCGGACCGCGTCGTTCAGGGTCGGAATCTTTCCACGCCTGGGCAGATCGAGCACGCCCACGCCGCGATCGCCAAACGCGCGGGCGTGTTTCAGTGTCTCGTCCGTCGAGCCGTCAGAAGCGACGATCACTTCGAGCGCGTCACGCGGGTAGTCGAGGGAGAGCACGTTCTCGAGCTTCTCGCGTATCACGCCGGCCTCGTTGTGGGCGCAGATGATGAGGCTGATTCGCGGCTCGAGCGCTCCACTGGCGTGGGGACGCGGGCGGAGCCGCGCGCGCAGGAACAAGAGCACGGGATAGCCCGCGTAGGCGTAGACCACGAGAGCCAGCGAGCCCCAGAAGATCGCGATGCTCAGCGACATCGGACTGCCGCAAAGCGCACGGCGAGCTCCTTCACGTTGAGCTCGAGGTTGAACTCCCGCAGCGCGCGCTTGCGGCCCTCACGGCCCAGCTCGGCTCGCAGCCGCGGCGACGCTGCGAGTCGCGCGAGGGCCTCCGCGATCGCCCCGACATCTCCGGGCGGCGTCAACAGCCCCACTTTCTCGTGCTCGACGAGCTCCGGTATCCCCGAGAGATCGCTGGCCACGATGGGCTTGCCGGCCGCGATCGCCTCCATCAGGACCACGGGGATCCCCTCGCGCCGGCCGTTGCGCGTGGGGACGCTCGGCGTGACCACGACGTCGGTGTGGCGCAGGAACTCGGCGACCTCGTCACGGGTGCGCCGACCCTGGAAGTGAACGTTGCCCTCGAGACCGAGCTGCTTCACCTGGGCTTCGAGGCTGGCGCGGTCGGGCCCGTCGCCGATGAGATCGCAGTGGATTTCCAGACCGCCCTGGCGGAGGCGGTGACACGCATCGACCAGGTGAGTCTGCCCCTTCACTTCGTGGAGCGTTCCGGTGCACAGCACGCGCAGCGGGCCCTCGTCGGTCTCTTCCTCGCTCAGGCACGCCGGCCGGAAAGTGTCCGTGTCGACCCCACAATGGATCACCACGGTCTTCGCCGATGCCCCGGAGCCGCACGCTTCGACGATGACGTCGCGGTTGTACTCCGAGATCGCGACCACGAACGCCGCCTCATCCACCTTTTCGCGCAGCATGCGGCGATCGCGGTGCAGGTCCGAGCCGTGGGCCGTGAAGCTGTAGGGGATCCCGGTCAGACGCTGGATGACCCAGGCCGTCGCGGCGGGATGGCTCGCGAAGTGAGCGTGCACGTGCTGGACCCCATCCGCGAGCATCCGGTCCGCGAAGGCGACGGCCTTCGGGAACAGGCCGAGGGCCCCCACGAAATAGCGTCGGCTGCCCCAGGTGCCGCGCAGCAGATCGGCGAGAGTGCGCAGGTAGACGCCAGGAGCTCTCGCGAGAAAGCGGAAGTGGGAGCGCAGCAGGCCCCAGCTGAGGAATGGCGTGAAGTGGGCGCGTGCGACGACGGCGTTTGCCTCCGGGTGCATCAGCGGCGCCCGCTCGCGGAGCAGGGGGTAGACCTCGACGCGCGTGCCCTGACGCTCCAGCTCCAGGATTTCGTAGAGCACGAAGGTCTCGGTGAGCTTCGGAAAACGCGACATCACGTAGCCGATGGCAGGCTCCCTGCACGCTGCGACGTCGCCCTGCATGTCAGGACTCCCCGAAAGCGGCGCGCATCGGCTAGGGGACGCTCGCCAGCTGCGGGTCCGCGGCCTCCTGAGGGACGGGGGCCTCGGGCCTCGGCGTCCACATCCGCCCTTCGGCGCGCTCGAGCAATCGAGCGAACGTGATCTCCTCGTCGGGGAAGGACGCCGATCCCGCGTGGAGCGTTACGCCGAGCTCACGCTTGGTGGCGTCCGAAAGGCGTTGCAGCAGCCCGGTCACTTCCTCCTTGCGCGTCTCGGGCAGGAGCGTCACGAAGTGACCGTTGCGCCGGGTGATGATGGCGGAGCCGTTCAACTCCTGGCTGAGGAGCTCCCCGATGCGTGTGGTGACATAGCGCTTGAGGTTTGTCCGCTGGACGTCGAGCATCAATCGGTCGGATTGTTCAACGACCTCGTCGGGATCCACCGAGAAGGTGAGAAGAGCCGCTGGCCGATCGTTGCGACGGGCGCGCCGGATCTCCTGGAAGATCCGGCCCTGCTCGGCCTCGAAGGAGGCCGAGCGGTCCTGCAGGTGCTGGATCGTCAAGTTGTGGCTCGATTCCGAGAACTCGGCCAGCAGGCGCCCAAATCCAGCGCCGAGCGTCGTCGTCATTCCGAGGGCGAGCACCTCGAGAGAGGTCACGCTGAATGCGGCCCCCCAGATCTCCTGACCGAGGAGCAGCTTCGCTGTGAGAAAGCCTGCAGCGACGATCGCCAACACCGTGCGGCTCCAATCGTGAAGTCGCGGTACGGCGACCAACGCCAGAGAGAGCGCGACGGTGAGCGGGTAGAGAAAGGGAGCCAGCCCGAGCGGTCCAGTGACCCGTTCGATGTTGTAGAGGGCAAAGAGCCATACAAAATTCGCGACACACCATCCACGCAAGTCTCGCACTAGCGACCGTCCCTCAATTCTCAGTTCAGCAGTTGCGATTCGCAACCCACCCGCTCAGCTTCGGAGAGCACCTCAACCCATTATGTCATTAGTACGCCCCTCGGCGCTCAAGAAGAGCCTTGGGGGTCTGGAGCAGGATGCGAAGGTCCGTCGCCAGACTCCTGTTCTCGATGTACTCGACGTCGAGTCGGACACGTTGGTCGAAATCCACGTCGCTGCGGCCGCTCACCTGCCAGAGGCCGGTGAGGCCGGGTGTGACCTCGAGGCGCTCGGTGTGCCAGAGAGAGTAGGTCGATGCCTCGAAGGAAGTGGGCCGCGGACCGACGAGGCTCATCTCGCCCTTCAGCACGTTGAAGAGCTGAGGAAGCTCGTCGAGGCTCGACCTGCGCAGCAGATTGCCGAGTCGGGTCACGCGCGGGTCGGAATCGATCTTGAAGTCGGGCCCCGTCAGTCGGTTCAGGTGGCGGTACCTGCTCTTCAGCGTGGCGGCGTCCACGACCATGGTGCGGAATTTGTAGAGGTGAAAGCGTTCGCCGCCTCTTCCGGTGCGAAGCTGCGCGAAGATCATCGGCCGACCGTCCGTGAGCCAGATGGCTGTCGCACAGACGATCATGAGGGGGAGGGCGATGGGGAGCGACAGCAGACTCAGCGCCACGTCGATGATCCGCTTTCCGCGTTCGTAGCGGGGCGCGAACAGGGTGACGTTCGGCCGGGCTCCGCCTGGCGCCCCAGCCCTTCGGTGCATCTTTGCCTCTCGAAGCGGGGAGGGCGCAATGCCCGCGAGAAAGTCTTCTTTTCCGTCAGCTGTCTTACGCACGATCCCCTCGATCGACTCGGCCGCAACTGAACAAGGGCACGCTCCGGGTTCGGTAGAAATACCATACGAGCGCCAGGTCTTGGTAAACTTTCTCGATTGCCGGTTTTCGGGATGGATCGTTATGACCTGTATTCGGTGAGGAAACTCAGGGTTTTATGTTCCCTAGTTGCCCGGCGCCTGCCGTGCCAGGATGGCCTCGACTTGTTGAGCCCCTCGCACCGTAGGGGGGGCGACCGTGGTAACCTGCAATCGAGACGCTTGGCGCGCGGGCCGTTCGGCGTATCCTGCTTGCTGCAGCCCTTCGTGTCGGGCGTGATGCGAAGATCTCATTAGTCGAGTGTCGAAATGAGTGACAACACCCCTCCCAGCGACGTTCCCGAGTTGCGACGCGACGTGCCGCTTCGGCTCACGGATTCCGAAGGCCACGAGGTCTGGGTCGTTCAATCTTCCGTGGGCAGCGCGCCACCGCTCGATTCGGGCTTTTCGATCTTTCTCGAGGAGCTCCCGGGCGTGCTGCGCCGCCAGTGGCTGCTCGTCGTGTACGCCGTGTGCGCCGCTGTCGGGCTCGGCGGGACGTATCTCTACTTTGCAGCGCCCGTGTATGGCGTCGGCGCGGAGATTCTCGTCGAACGACGCGACTCGGCGCTGGATGAGTTCAGGCGGATGAATAGCGGAAATGCGTTCCTCGCCACCCAGGCGGAGATCATCCACAGCCCCACCATCGTCGAGCCGGCGCTCGCCAGCCTGTCGGTGCCGCTCTTCGTGGCCGAGGAGGGCGAGACCCTCGACCCCCTCTCGAAGGCGCTCGCGCTGCTGAGCGTCACCCCCGTACGGGGCACCGACGTCGTCGCCATCAATTTTCGTGCGTCGCAGGCCGAGACGGGCTCGAAATTCGTCGAGGCCGTGGTGCGGGAGTATCGCGACTTCCTCTACAACATCGAGTTCTCGGCTCACAACCAGGCTCTCGACCTCCTCACGAAGCGCGAGGCCGAGCTTCGCTCCACGCTGTCCGGGCTGAAGGCTCGGTACAAGCAGTTGCTGCGCGAAAGTGGTTCGGCGGGCGAGGACGGCAGCCTGCACACACTCCAGAAATCGGTTCTCGAATTCCACGCGCGCAGCGCCGCCGAGGCGGCGACCCGCCGCTCGACCTTCCGGGCCGAGCTCTCGGCCCTCGAGCACGCGCTGGCGAGCGGCTCCAGTGCGTTTCCGCGCGATACCGTCGACGAGGCGCTTCTGGAGCAGCTGCAGGAAGCGCGCGCCGAGCGCCGCCAACTGAAGGCCATGCTGGGCAGCCGTCACCCGGACCTGCTGGCGGTCGAGGGCGAGGTCCAGCTGCTCGAGGAGCAGCTCGCCTCGTCGGTCAGTGGCGAGATTGCGCGTCTTCGCCACGCCCTTGCCACGGAACGCGCCGAGGAGTCCCGCCGGTCGCGGCGGCTCGAGACCGAGCTGGAGAAGAACTCCGCCAGCGAGCTCGAGCGTTTTGGGCAGGAGGAGCTCCAGGTCGAGATCGCGCAGCTCTCCGAGATCCACGACCAAACGTTTCGGATGCTGAGCGAGAAGCGCCTGGCGGTCGGTGCCCTCGATCAGGCGGGAGTGATCGTTCGCGTTCTCACGCGCCCGAGGTCGGAACCGGAGAAGGTCTGGCCGCGGGCCGAGCTCGTCGTCCTTCCCTGCGTGCTGATCGGCCTGATCGGCGGGCTCGCGCTGGCGCTCGTCGCCGATCGGCGCCAGCAGACGGGGGCGAGCTACCTCGAGCCCGTCCCCAGGGTCAATGCAGTTCATGCGGGAGAGGCTCGCTCCGCGTCGGCCGAGGCCGGAACGAACCGCTGACTTTGGCCGGTGCGACCCCGTTCGGAACACCGTGATGGAGGCGTTCAAGCACGCGGCCAGCGCGGCGGCCCACGGCGCCCAGAGACTGGGGCTGCTTCGGCTGCTCGAGCGCGCGAGTGCCGCGCGCAGCGGGCTCCTCCACGTGCTCACCTACCACCGGGTTGCCGAGCCGGAGGCGGAGCCGCATCTCTACCCGGGGTTGATCAGTGCCACTCCCGCACAATTCGCGCGCCAGATGCGCGATCTCGCGCGTCGTCACCGTGTGCTGTCGCTGGACGAGGTGCTCGACTCGGTGCGCCGTCGTCGGCCGTTCCCGCCGCGGGCCGTCCTCATCACGTTCGACGATGCCTACACCGACTTTCTCGCCCACGCCTGGCCGATTCTCGAGGGGGAGCGGCTCCCGGCCACGCTCTTCGTGCCGACCGCTTTCGCGAGCGAACCCGGGCGCGGCTTCTGGTGGGATCGCCTCCATCACGCGCTGCAAAGGGCGAAGACGCTCGACCCGTTCGCCGAGGATCGCGGGAACCGTCCGTTCGATCGAACGCGGCTCTTCAAACGTCTGCGCGAGCGGGTGAAGGCACTGCCGCACCACGATGCCATGGCGTGGGTCGATCAGCTGTGTGCCGAAGCCGAGGTCGGGTCGAGTCCGCGTTGTGTGCTCCAGTGGGACGATCTCCGCACCCTCGCACGTGCCGGAGCGAGTCTGTGTCCGCACACGCGGAACCACCCGCTGCTCGATCGCATCTCGGCCGAGGAGGTCCGCGAAGAGGTCTCCGGGGCGCGCCGCGATCTCGAGCGGGAGATCGGCTCGGCACTTCCGGTTCTCGCCTATCCGAGTGGCGCCTACGATGCCGCCGCCGTCCGCGTGGTCGAGGAAGAGGGGTACGAGCTTGCGTTCACGACGGAGCGCGGGGTGGTGGATCTCGGACGCGACACGCCCCTGCGCCTGCCCCGAATTCCGGTTGGGCGCCGTCTCTCCGGGCCTGCGCTCCGTGTCCAGCTGTTGGCACAGTTCGCTCGCTTCGACCGACACCTGGCGTCGGGTGAGCTCCGATGAGGTCGCCCCCCGACGGATTCAGTCCCTTCAGTGTCGCCCTCGTCGGTGCGGACGGCGCGGGCAAGACGACGATCGCGCGGCGACTCGAACGCGAGAGTCCGGTGCCGCTCAAGTATCTCTACATGGGCATCAACCCGGAGGCCTCGAACTACCTGCTGCCGACCACCCGGCTCTGGCTGGCGGTGAGGAAGGCGCTCGGCCGCGCGCCGGACCAGGGCGGGCCGCCGAGCCTCGAAGTCGAAGCGCCCCGGCGGAGTGTCTCGAGTTCGCTGAAGCGGAGCCTGCGGCTCGTGCAGCGGCTGGCGGAGGAATGGTACCGACAGGGCGTCGCCTGGCACTACCAGCGGCACGGCAGCGTGGTCGTCTTCGACCGTCACTTCTTCGCGGACTTCTATGCGCACGAGATCGCAGCCCGCGATCGGCCGCGCCCGCTGTCGGCGCGGCTCCACGGCTGGCTCCTCGACCGGTTCTACCCGCGGCCCGAGCTGTTGATCGTGCTCGACGCCTCGGCCGAGGTCCTGTTCGCTCGCAAGGGAGAGGGGACTCCCGAGTCGCTCGAGCGTCGCCGCCAGGAGTATCTCGAGCTGCGCGACGTTGTCGACCACTTCGAGTTGATCGACGCCGGGCGTGATCTCGACGTGGTGATGGCGGACGTGATGGCCCGTATCATGCGCTTCGGCGAGCAGCGTGATGCCTGAAGCCCGCCGCGTCGACCGGCCCCCGACAGCCCTCGTTACCGATGCGGGACGCGGCAGCGCAATCAGCATCATTCGCTCACTCGGACGCAAAGGCTGGTGCGTCGTGGCCGCCGATCAGTCGCCGACCAGTCCGGGGTTTCGTTCCCGCTATGCGGGCCAGACGCTCGTCTACCCGTCCCCCCGCGCCTCGTCGGACGACTTCGTGGCGGCCATCCTGGCCGGTGCGAGGCACCACGAGGTGGACCTCGTGGTGCCGGTCACCGACGACGCACTCCATCCGCTGGCCGCGCGCCGCCAGGAGTTCGCTGGCGTCAGCCGGCTCGCCATCGCGGAGCCCGACGCACTGGCTCGAGTCTGCAACAAGGAGCGGACGCTCGAGCTGGCCCGTGCGCTCGGCGTGCCGACGCCACGCACCTTGTCGGTGCGTACGGTTGCCGAAGCGGAGAGGAGGGCCGCCGATCTCACCTGGCCCGTGGTGGTGAAGCCCGAATCCTCACGGCACTACGACGCCTGCTCGGGGCGTCTCGATGCGTGCGCGGTGAGCTATGCGCGGGATCTCGATCAGCTGGTCGCGCAGGTCCGCCGGGCGGACGGCCGCTACGCGCTGCTGCTGCAGGAGTATCGCGGCGGCGAGGGCGTCGGCGTGGAGATCCTCGCCCAGGATGGGCGCCCGCTGCTGGCCTTCCAGCATCGGCGCCTCGCGGAGGTGCCGATCACCGGCGGTGCGAGTGCCTGGCGCGAGAGCATGCCTCTCGACTCGGAGCTCTACGACTACGCTCGGCGTCTCGTCGGGGCGCTGAAGTGGACCGGGCCCATCATGGTGGAGTTCAAGGGGGGAGAGCGCCCCGCGCTGATGGAAATCAACGGGCGGGTGTGGGGCTCGATGCCGCTGGCGGTGATGAGTGGCGTCGACTTTCCGAGCGCTTGGGCCGAGCTGTGCATGGATCCGACGCAGAGCCGCGACATGCCACCGCCGACGTACGAGATCGGAGTGAGAGCCTACGACCTCGACCACCTGCTGCTCTGGATCGGCAACGTGCTGCTCGGTCGCCGGCGCTTCGCATTCCTTCCTGTGCCGCCGCGTCGGGCCGCATTCCGTGCACTGGCGGCGCTCGCGAGTCGCAGTCAGCGCTGGGACTTTGCGTCGCGAGACGATCCCGGCCCCGCGCTGGCTGAACTCCGCCGCATTCCGGCCCGATTCGCTCGGCGCCTGCTGGGTCGGACCGCGAACGACGGATGACGACCTGGGGCCACTTGCGAAAGCGCTTCGAGTGCAGGCGGTCCGCCGAGGAACGGGTTTTGCTGGCCTGCTGCCGCCAGCATCTCGGCGCTTCGGATCGCGCAGCGCTCTGCCGCGCTGCCGGCGAGCCTCTGTGCTGGGAAGCGGTACTCGCTACCGCCCTTGGCCACCAGATCGCGCCGCTGATTCTCGAAAACCTGGAGCAGTGCGGGGCGGTCCATGCGCGCCTGCCCGCGGAGGTCGCACGGGACTTCGCGGCCGCTCGGTCGCGAACCGTGACCGAGAAGCGCGACTGCGCGCGTGCACTCGAGAGTGCACTCCGCGACTTTCGCGATCTCGGGATCGACGTCATGCTCATCAAGGGGGCAGCGCTCGATCGGTGCGTCTACGAGAAACCCTGGTTCACGTCGACGTCGGATGTCGATCTCTGCCTTCGTGTGGAGTGGAGCGGGCTGGCGCCAGACGTGAGGCGCGACATCGAGACCCGTCGCGGTGAGCAGCCCGCCATCGATGCGCACGCCGGGATCCACCCCGATCTCCTGCTGCACGGGCTGTTGCAGCCGGACGTCGAGCGCGTCTGGAAGGATGCGGTGCGCGTGAAGATCGGGGAGGGCGATCTGTCGGCGCTCGTGATGAGCGTTCCCGATCAGCTGCTCTTCGCGTGTATCGACAGCGGCGGCAAGCATTTCTTCCGCTTGAAGTCGCTCTGCGGTATCGGTGAGCTGGTGCGCCGCCACTCGGACCTCGACTGGGACGCGTTCGGTCGCAGCGCGAACTCGGCCCGCGCAAGCGGTCTCGCGTATACCGCACTTGCGGCCGCCGGTGTCGCGACTGGCTGCGAGCTACCCGAAGATCTTGCGCGACGACTCCGCGTCTCGTGGGCGAGGGCCGCGCTGATCCGTTTCCTGGTGGTGCGCCTGTCTTACGGCTCGCTCGCGACAGTCCGACGCTCGACGACTGGGCTGGGGAAGCTCTTCGACCGCCGGAACCTGCTGCTGGCCGCGAGTCTCGACGGACGCCAGCTCCTGCGAGGAGCCCACGGCGCCCTTGCACGCGGCGCCCGCCGCTAGCTCCGGGGGAGACGCTCCGGCGACGTACCGCGTTGGCCAGGGCAGGCTCGCGTGGGTGCCCCGCCGGGCCCTTCGCTCCAGCAACGCAGCTCGATTCAGGGCTGGAAGTCCACCACGTGTGGGCGGCCGGGCCGACCGGGAGGTCCGGCCTCGGACGGCGGCGGCTCGGGATCGGAGACAGGTGGCTCGGGATCGGAGGCAGGTGGCTCGGACGACGGCGTCGCGGAGCCCGCCTCGCCGCTCGCCAGCCCGTGAGTCAGAGCCCCGAAGCAGATGTCCTGTGAGCAGTCCTTCGATCCGCCCGACAGGTAGGGCGCCCAACTCTCGACACCGGCCAGCCGGCTGTGCGAGGCGTAGTAGCGGTACGCCACGACGAGCGCGGAGGTGCGGCGCCACTCGGTTCCGGCATCGATGATGATGGCGTTGATGGCGCGCTCGAGCGACCCGCGGCCCGGGCGGAGATGCGTGGTGCGACGCGTGCCGCCGCGATCCTCGAACTCGAATGCCGGGACGTCCGTCCGCTCGACGTTGTCGAAGCACGACGTGTCGCCGCGCCTGCGCATTAGCTCGCACTGCTGAACGTTGTTTCCGATGTGGAGCTGCGGGTAGTTCTGGTAGCTCCCGTCGTACTTCGGGATGTTGCACGACTCATCGCGTCGCGCGTCCTCGGGAATGATGCCGTTCTCCGTGATCTGCGACTTGACGGGATCCCAGCGGGAGTCCTGGCTTCTGGAGCTGAAAAGGCTGCAGGAGTACTTGCTGCCGTACTCGACGCGGTGTCCGTTCATTCGCTCGATCGCGATCTGGTTCGCAGCCGCGTAGGCCTCAGCAGGGGACAGCGTGACGTTGCGTCCGTCGTTTACCTGTCTCGGATTCCGATGGACGAGCTCCGCGTCGGGTCGATCCTTCAGATAGTCGGCGATGTGGGCCATGGCGTTCGTCGCGGCCGCGCCCCAGTTGCTCGCCGAATGGCGGCCGGCGTACGACACCACGTAATAGGGGTTCTTGATCAGCCAGTTCTGGAAGCGCACTTTGCAGGGTCCGTCAGCCAGCAACGCCTCGTCGTAGCGGGTGCTCCCCGGGCCTCGACACGTGCGGCCCTTCCAGTAGTCCTCGATGAGGTCGGCGGCGATCACGAGCTCCGGCGCGCCCCAGCCGAAGTTCAGGCGGCACTGCTGGTCGTCGACTGAGATTGTCTCGACCTGGGACATGATCTCTTCGAGGATGTCCTTCACCTGGCCGGCGTAGGCGGCATCGCCGGTGAGGTGATACGCAAAGGCCTTTGCGACGAGGATCTTGGTGCCGCGCCCGTTGTCGTTCCAGGCGGGCGAATCCGCGCCGCTGCAGGTTTCGTTCCGTCGCAGCGTGAAGTTCCAGGAGCGCTCCGCCTCGTCCAGGATGGCTGCAACGTTTGAGGCGTGCGGCTCGATGCCGGCGTCGGCGCGGGTCGCGATCTCGCCGAGCTCGGCGGGTGTTGCGAGATAGCCGCGCGGGCCCGCGGCGGCCGGTGCGGCGAGCGCGCAGGCGGCGAGCACCGCGAAGAGTACCGGCTGGATTCGAGGTTGGTCCATGCAGGGGACGCTACGCCCAAACCCCCGGAGCGCAATGTGATGAGGCTCACTCCCCGCAACGACTAATGCGACGTTCTCTCGGTGGGGCTGTACCAGATGGGAGAGGTGTAGGCCCGATCCTGGGTGCTCACCGGCGTGTCCTTCTCCAGCTCGCCGCCCAGCCGGAAGGCGTCGTAGGTGGACCAGGCGACGTCGTCGCCCCCGCCATGAATACGCAGGCGAAAACAACGAGGCCCAGGCCCGAGACGCTGCAGCGCATGCTCTGCTCCTTCCCCATCCATGTTGCGGCGGATCCTAACAGCTGCGGGCCGGCAGGAGGAACGCCGTCGTGCGAGAATGGGCCCGATGCCGATGTGGCTTCGAGTGTGAGTCCCATATGCATCTCGTACAACGGGAATGAAGAGACAGGGGGGAAGTGGCATTGGATTCTCGCGTCCTCATCGTGCTGCTCTACGTCTTCCAGGTCGCACTTCTCGTGTATGCCGTCATTACGGCCCACGGCCGGAAACACCCGCATCTGGTTTGGATCGTCGTGGCCGCCATTGCGTCCTATGCCCTGCTGCCAGCGTTTGCAACGCCCGCGATCGTGCTCTGGGCGCTCTACGATCCGGTGGAGCGACGCTTCGTGTGGCCCGGGTCGACTGGGGGCGGGTAATCTGACACCGAAGGCCCGCTCGGAAAGCCCATCCGCGCGGCCAGCTCGGAGGTTGCTTTGGCCGACAAGAAGAAAGAGCCCAGGGTTCGCGCCCGCCCCGATACCGAGATCCTGACACGCGGCTTCGATCCGCGTCTCTCGGTCGGCTCTGCGCGGCCCGCGGTCTTCCGCTCGACGACCTACGTGTTTTCCAGCCCGGAGTCCGCGGAACGGGCCTTCGCCGTAGCGTTGGGCAAGGTCCGGCCCGCCGAGGACGAGGACGTCGAGCTCATCTACTCGCGGCTCTCCCATCCCAACGCGGAAATCCTCGAAGACCGTCTGGTGCCGCTCGAGGAAGGCGCCACCAGCGCGGCCGTATTCAACAGCGGCATGGCAGCCATCAGCACGCTCATCCTGACGCTGTGCCGGCCCGGAACTTCCGTGGTTTGTTCGGTTCCGATGTACGGGGGAACGCACCTCCTGCTGTACGAGGTGCTCGAGCCCTTCGGCGTGAAGCCGGTTCCCGTGGCCGCTGGGGATGACGCTGCCCTCAGGCGCGCGATCGCGGAGACGGAGAATCTGCGGCTCGTGTTCCTCGAGACGCCTGCCAACCCCACGCTGCGCATGACGGACATCGCCTCCGCGGCCCAGGCGGCCAGCGAGCGCGCGGAACGGCCGCTCGTCGCCGTGGACAACACCTTCATGGGGCCGGTCTTCCAGCACCCCCTGCAGCTCGGCGCAGATTTGTGTGTCTACTCGGCGACCAAATATCTCGCGGGCTTCAGCGACATGTTGGGTGGCGTGGTGACCGCCGCGGGTCCTGAGCTGGTGGCGCACTTGCGGTCGACGCGCGCGACGCTGGGGAACATCCTTCAGCCGGACGAGTGCTGGCTGCTGGACAGCCGCCTGCCGACTGTCTCGTTGCGCATGAAGACGCAGAGCGGGAGCGCCGAGCACATCGTCGACGGATTGGTCGGGCACGAGCGCATCGAGCGCATCCACTATCCCGGACTCTTCGAGGATCCGGAGCAAAGGCGGATCTACCGGGCGCAGTGCGATCATCCGGGCGCAATCTTCTCGCTGGAGCTGCGGGGCGGAAAGCAGGCGGCGTTCGATTTTCTGCGCCGCCTCCGCATCACGAAGAATGCGGTCAGCCTTGGCGCGATGGAATCGCTCGCCTGTCATCCGGCGACGACCACGCACTCGGAGATGACGCCGAGCCAGCTCGAGCGCGCGGGCATCTCGCAGGGTCTGGTGCGGATCTCGGTTGGGATCGAGGACTGGAGGGACCTGCTTCGCGAGTACACGGACGCCCTCGACGCGCTCTGAAACGGCCCGTCAGCGCGGCTCGCAGACGAAGACCGGGATGTTCCGGTCCGTTCGCGCCTGGTAGTCGTCGTAGGACGAGTAGTGCTTCACGCAGACCGGCCAGACGAGCGCCTTCTCGGCATCGTCGACCTGGCGCGCTCGCAGCTTCATTTTTCGGCTCTTCACCTGAACCTCGATGTCCGGGTGGGCGATGAGGTTCTTGTACCAGACGGGGGATTTCGGTGCTCCGCCCTGCGAGGCCACGACGATCACCCCGTCTTTGTAGGGCACGTGCATCAGCGGAATCACGCGCTTCTTTCCGCTCTTCGCCCCGATCATCGTCACCAGCATGAAGTCGCGTCCCTGGAATTGGCTCATCAGGCGCCCACCGGTCAGCCGGTAGACGAGCGCATTCAGCCGAGAAAAGGGTTTGATGAACTGGCGGTGGCGCTTGAATTCGTGCTCCGACATCTCGTTCTCGGCCATCTCGCCTCCTCGCATGGGCTCGCCCGGTCTTCAGCGGCCCTCGGGCTCCGGATCGATCTCGTCCCCCGCCGCCTGCATCGCGTCCGGCGTCAGACCCTTGTGACCCCACACGTCGGCCTCGCACATTTCGCGTGCGATCCAGCCGTCTCCGACGTGCATACCGTCGCAGCCGATCTCGACGTCGAAGCCCGCGGGGCTCCTCATGTAGAAGGAGAGCATGTTGTCGTTGCGGTGACGACCGAGTGTGGCGGTGATGGGGATTCCCGCCGCCTCCGCCCGCTCGAGCGCCTGGCCCACCTCGTCCACGTCTTCGACCTCGAGCATCAGGTGGTGGAGGCCGCAGATGTCTCCGATGCGCGCGACGGCGATCGTGTGGTGACGCGGGCTGCAGCGCAGGAACTGGATGGAAAGCCCGGGTCCGAAGCGGACGAAATCGGAGAGATCGAAGCCGAGGGTGCGGATCAGGAAGTCGAGCGTCGCTTCCATATCGGACACGAAGAGGGCGAGATGCCCGAGCCCCAGCTCGCCCGTCACGAAGCGCTTCACGCCCACCGGCGACACGAACTTGAAGTCGCTCACCGGGCCGTGGAAGAGCTCGATGCGATTGCCGCTGGGGTCGGCAAAGGCGGCGAGACCCTGGACCGAGCGCTGCTGCGCCTCCTCTTCGCTGCAGTGGGTGACTGCGGTGCCGCGTTCCTCGAGCTCTGCGATCGCTCGCTCGAACGCGACGATGCCGGTGACCTCGAAGCCGACGTAACGCAGGCCGGCAGTTTCTCCGGGGTGCACAGCGACGCGCCACCGCCGCTCGTCCATCTTGAGAAAGGCCGTGCCGTCGGGTGCCAGGCCCGAACCTCCGCTGGGCGGCTCTTGCCCCGGCGCAATCGCGCTCTCTCCGGGAATGCTGCGTGCGGGCATCATGCCGATCACGCCGGTTGCGAATTCCAACCACTGCTTCGGGTCCGGTGACTCGAAACCGACGTAGCCCAGGCCTCGGATGTCCATGGTTTCTCCTTCCGTTGCTTGCCTCAGTGCAGGGGGATGCCCTGCGTCGAGATGCCGAGCAACGCCTTGCCGTAGATGCTCCCCGCCATCTCCCAATCCGTCGCCAGATGCGTCACGCCGGCACCGACGTCGCGGTAGATGCGCGCGAGTCGATCTTCGTTGTAGATCCCGTGTGCCCCGCCGCGGTAGAAGAGGCTGCTCACCACCTCGTAGGCCAGCTTCGCACTGTATGCGGCGTTGCCATGCCAGCGGCCGCGGGTGAGCTCGTCGGGCTCTTCCCAGCGAGCGGCGTACTCCTCCATCTCGCGCACGGACCCGAGGTGCAGCGAGCGCGCACACTCGATCTTGGTTGCGGCCTCTGCCAGGCGGAGTTGCACGGCCTGCGTCTCGTCGAGCCGCATGCCGACCAGATTAGTGCGGGTCTCGAGTCTTTCCAGGGTGTGTTCGAGCGCTCCCTCCGCGGCGCCGATCAGACAAGGCGCCACGGATTGCGGGAAGTAGGTGAAGAGCGGGACGCGGTACCAGGCCGAATCGTGGACGCCGGCGCCCTGCAGCGGCACGCGCTCACCGGGAGCCGCGTGGCGGTTCCCGTCGGCCGCCGCCATGGTGCGATGCTCCGGGATGAAGACGTCCTCGGCGCGACAGTTCGTGCTTCCGGTGCCGACCAGACCGACGACGTCCCAGCTGTCGAGGATCTCGAAGTCACCAGAATCCTTGTACATGACGGAGAAGCGCATCTCGGGAATGCCGCCGGGAAGGCTGCGTCCCTCGACGGGCGCCAGCACCATCACCGCATCACAGTTCTGCATGCCGCTGTTGAACTCCCAATGGCCCGTGGCTCGATACCCCCCCTCCACGGGAACGAGCTTGGAGTGGAACGATGACCAGCCGGTAGCGCACAGGCGCTCCGCGTGGCCGTTGCCCCAGAACTCGTCCTGCATCTCTTTCGAGAAGGAGGAGAGGATCAGGTTGTGCATCGCGTTGTTCTCGAACACCCAGCCGGTCGAGCAGCACCCGCGCCCCAGCTCGATCGCGATCTCGAGCAGCGTCGTGTAGCTCATCTCGTATCCGCCGTAGAGCTTGGGTTGGCAGATGCGGAAAAGGCCATTCTCCTTCAGCTCCTTGATACTCTCCGGGTGGATATGGCCGAGTCGCTCCGTTTCGGGCGCGCGCTCGAGGAGAGACGGTACGAGCGCCTTCGCGCGCTCGATGAGCGCGTCGGCGCTCGGTGCGGGGGATGTCGGGGTCGTGTCGTCCATTGTTTCCTCAATGCCGTCGGTCGTTCCATCACGATGACGCGTCTGATTCGGGGCTCCGATGATTGGAGTGCATGAGGCCCGGATCTTGCGGCTTGCTGGGCGGGCTTCGGGGTGCGTTGTCCAGTGTACGCTGACGGGCTCGTGATCCAATCTCTCCTCTACCCAACGGGCCTCAGCGATGTGGAGCGACAGGGCAGCTCAGGAGGGGCCGCATGCGGTGTCGGCCCGAAAAGACGGGTGCGGTCGCGACCTTCAGCAATGGGCAGCGCGCGCGCAGGCTGTCCCTTCGGCGGGAGAGCTGGCATTCTCCCCGAGTGCGTCTGCATTCTTCCCGCGCCCGCTCCGTCTTGTACGGCCTCGCGAGTTTCGGGGTGTGTCTGGCGCTCGCAGGCTCGGCCGGGGCAGTGATCATCGATTCGGGCGATGGCACGGGGAATACGTCGGCGCCGGCCGACGACCCGGGATGGAAGTACGTGGGCGCTCGGTGGGCGAGCGGCGCCGTCTACCTCGGCAACGGCTGGGTGGTGACGGCCAACCACGTGGGGCCCGGTGACGTGAATCTCGATGGCGTCAGCTACCCCTACGTTCCCGACTCGAAGATCCGGATCGATGACGGGATGGGGAACCTAGCGGACCTGATCGTGTTCCAGATCGATCCGGCTCCTGCCTGGGCGCTGCTGCCGATCAACGGCGAGCCCGATATCAGCGGTGAGCCGGTCATCATGATCGGGAGGGGGAAAGGTCGCGGGGCGTCTCAGACGGCGTGTCACCCTACGAAGAATGGATACCTCTGGTTGTTGACGTCGCAGACCATGCGTTGGGGAGAGAACCTGGTGGATGCGTATGAGAACGTCGACGACACCGATGCGTTCTCCACGCTCTTCGATCAGAGCGGGCTGACCCACGAGGCCCAGGCCGCCCTCGGTGACTCCGGCGGCGGAGTCTTCGTGAAGAACGGGGGACAGTGGGAGCTAGCGGGCGTGATGTTTGCGACCCTGGAGCCCGGCTGCGTACAGCCGCCGGACAGTGCCTTCCACGGCAATCTCACCTACGCCTCGGATCTCGCCGCCTATCGCGAGCAGATCATCTCCATCGTGCGCCCCGAATGCGCCGACGAGATCGACAACGACGGCGACCTGCTGGTCGACTACCCCGATGATCCCGACTGCACCGATGAGTTCGACGACCAGGAGAAGGGCCCGCTGGTGCCGAGTGCGTCGCCGGGCGGGCTCGCGGCCCTGGCCGCACTGCTGCTGACGAGCGGTGGCCTCGAGCGTCGTCGGCGTCTCCGCTAGCTTGCGACTTCCGCTGCGATCAGCGCGCGCAGGCTGACGGCCCGGCATGCTCGTGCGGACCGCCCGGGAGTGGATCTGCGCAGCTCATTGGTTCGCGTTGGCGTCCGCGATCTCCCGCAGCTTGTTCTTTGCGACCTTGTCGAGGGTGGCGCGTGGAAACTCGTCCACGAAGTAGACGGCCCGCGGCACCTTGAAATCGGCGAGTTGCTGCTGGCAGTGGGCGATGATACTCGTCGCGTACGCGTCGTCGTCTCCGGGCGCATCGGGGCCCTTCATCACGAAGGCGACCGGCACCATGTCGAGCATCTCGTGGGCCTGGGCGACGACGGCGATGTCGGCGATGCCGCCCACCTGGCGGCAGGTGTCCTCGACCTCTCGAGCCGACACGTTCTCGCCACCGACCTTGAGCGAATCGTTGTCGCGATCGCAGTAGTAGAAGTTCCCAGCCTCACCCAGGCGCACCATGTCTCCGGTCTTGAACCAGCCGTCGTCGGTGAAGGCCTTCGCCATGGCCTCCGGGTTGTCGTAGTACTCGAGGAAGAGCTGGATGCCGCGAGTGCCGCGCACCCAGAGCTCACCGATCGCACCGTCGGCACACAGCGCGCCGGTGTCGGGATCGACGATCAGGAACTCGTACCCCGGCGTCGGCTTGCCCATGGATCCGTCGGGATAGGTCTGCAGGTAGTCGTTGCGGGTCGCGTGGATCACGGTCTCGGTCATGCCCCAGGCCGCCAGCACGCGCAGCTTCAGCCAGGCTTCCAGCGCGGGCATGATCAGCCCGAAGGCGCCGACCTTGAGCCGGTGTTCGGGGACGGGTTGCCCCGCGAGTGCCTTGAAGACGAAGGGAATGAGCGAAATGTGGGTGACGTCGTGCTTCGTCACGACCTCCCAGAAGCGGCTGGCCGAGAACTTGGGTTGGAGCACGATACTTCCGCCGGCGCCGAGGGTCGCCCAGAACGACCAGCTCTGTGCGTTGACGTGGAAGAAGGGCAGGTACACCAGGTAGGTGTCGTCTCCGGTCATGTCGAGGTTGATGGGGCCGACTCGGCTGGCCCACAGCGCGTTGGCGTGAGTGTGCACCACGGCCTTGGGTCGCGAAGTCGTGCCGGACGTGAACAGGATGCCCGCCGGAAGCATGGGCTCCGGTGCTCGCTTGGGGAGTGTGGCCGCGTCGCCGTGCAGAACCTCGAAGCTCTCCTGCCCGTGCCCCTTCTCCTCGGCGCTCGCCGGCTCCCCGCAGTTGTCGTCGGTGACGACGATCCAGCGAAGTCCCTTGGCGTGATCCGCCACCAGCCGGGCGTAGCGGGGCTGGGTGATGGCGCCGACGCAGTCGGTGTGCTCCGCAAAGTACTGGACCTCGGGGCCGGCGCTGCGGGTATTCGTCGTGACGCCCACCGCTCCGAGCTTCGCGCACGCGTACCAGGCCAGGACCATTTCGGGGCAGTTGTCGGCGTGGATCAGCACCTTGTCGCCGCGCGCCACTCCCTTGGCATGCAGCCCGGCGGCGATGCGGGCAACCTCGTCGCCGAACTCCCGATAGCTCCAGCGCCGCTCGGCTCCATCGCGCGGTTCCCAGATCAAGAAGGGGTGGTCGGGTCGCGTCTGGCTCCAGTGTTCGAGGAGCCAGGGGATGTCCTGGCCAGCCATCTGGAAGCGCTGGATATCGTCGTTTTCAATGCGGGCCATCGGGTTCTCCGAAGTCGTGAGAGGGATTGGCGTGCCTTTCTTATCACAGACCGGTGCAGCTGAGCCCGCGGGAGACGAGTTCCGGGCCCGGCCGCAGCGCCTTCCTGCGAGGCGGCTGGCGTGCGGGGACCGATCGCGCACGGCCAGCTGCGCGGAGTCTCTTCAGGCGGGTCAGTCCTCGGCGAACACCTCGCGCAGTCGAGCCAGAACGTAGGCCTCGTCGGCGCTGTGAAGCAGAGCGCTGCGCGTGGTCTGGTCCGCCAGGCCACGGCTGATCGCCGCGAGGATGTGCAGCTGTGAGCCCGCGTCCTCCGAAGGCGTCAGGATCAGGAAGACGAAGTGTGCCGGCTGGCCGTCGACGGCATTCCATTCGATGCCCTCGAGCGAGCGTCCGAACACCACCACGGGGGCCGCCAGGCTCGGAATGCGCGCGTGCGGAATGGCGATGCCGTCGCCGATGCCCGTGCCCATCGTTTCCTCGCGGGCGTGCACCGCGCGGCTCACCGTGGCGACGTCGGTGTCG
>JAFDDG010000126.1 GCA_019310965.1 Deltaproteobacteria bacterium | reverse complement strand
GCGATCTCGCGCGCGTTGTGCGGCTCGCCGTCGCCGAAGCCCGCCAGGTGGGACATCAGCACGATTCCGTAGTCGGACAGGCGGCTCAGCCGAATCACGCGGCGCTCCCGGAAATTGGGGAAGGGGGAAGATATCGGACCGCATAGGTCCTGTAAATATCGGACTGTGTCAGTGTAACCCGGCTCGGTGGCGAAGTGCACTTCGGGCATGCCCGCGAGCGTCTTGCGCCAGGCCTCCACCAGCTGGTCTTCGGCCGCGTAGTCGAACGGATCCTGGAGCACCAGCTCCTCCTGACCGCCGGCTTCTGGCGGGTTCTCGAAGAGCCAGCGAGCGGTGCGCGCGTAGGCTTCGCGCGCCGGCACGACGTCGTGGTAGCCGAGCTCGCGGCGCAGCTTGCCGAGATCGAAGACCCGGTGGGTGGTGAGTCTCTGCCCGATGAGCGGCCGCGCGGGAGTGGCGAGATGCCAGGGCATCGAGACGATCTCGATGTGGCGATCGAGCGCGTGTGCCGCGATCTCGACGACCTGGCGCAACGTCGGCACGTCCTCGTCGGCGCAGTGATACAGCTGGCCCGCCGCCGCCGCCGGGTGGTCGAAGGCCAGCAGCACGGCGTGGGCGAGATTCTCCGCGTAGCCCTGGTGGTGGAGCGTGAGTCCGTCTTCCGGCAGCACGATGTGGGGCCGTCCGTCGCGAATGCGGCGCACGATGCACCACTCGCGGGGCAGCAGTTGGTACGGTCCGTAGACGTAGGGGTAGCGGTAATGGGTGGCGCCCGGATGGTGTTCGAATACCGCCTCTTCCGTCCGCACGATGCGCCAGCCCTTCTCGTCTTCCGCGGTCTCTGCCACGAGGGGGGCCTCCTCGTACACCGGCACCTGCAGCCCCGGCGGTGAGAGCAGCTCGGGGTTCATGAAGCCGCGGTACGCCGGTGCACCACCGATCGAGACGAAATGCCCGATGCGCCCGGCCAGTAGCTGCGCGATGCGTCGCAGCCTGCCGTAGGTCGCGATGCATGCGTCGAAGTTGCGCCCGGCGAGCGCCGTGGCGAGCTTGTCCTCGGAGTAGGGGTCGGTGTGGATGTGCTCGACGTCGTCGGGGATCTCCGCTCGCTCGTGGCGACCGGTGTGCAGGATCGTCACGCGATAGCCGCGCTCGCGCATTCCGTTGACCATGAAATGGCCCGTCGGCCCCGTGCCGCCAATGATCAGTGCGCGCATGCGGACATCATACGGGTGCCGGCGCGAGGGATGCGAGCACCGAGTGGCCGTCTCGGCGCCAGTCGAGGGGCGGTGCCTGGAGCCGGCCGGGGGCGCAGACGCGGGATGCACCGAGTGCGCGCAAGCGTTCTGTGAGATCGGGCTCTGCGGCGCCAAAGCCGGCCAGGGCGACGCCGGCGAGATGAGACGCGTAGGGCCTCAGCGTCTCGAGGAGAGCGGCCGCATCGGTGACGGGAAAGATGCGCAAGAAGCGGTGGAGCGGCGCGGGGCGTACGGCTGCGACCGCCTCGCAGACAACTGTCCAGCTCGTGCCCGACCCCGCGAGCACTCGTGTGGCGTGGCCAGCCGCGCCGCGCAACTCCGCTTCGGAGCGCTCCGCCGCGATCGCTGCGGCGCTGCGCGCATCGATGCTGCCACGGGGTAGGACCCTCTCGAGCCGCGCCAGCGCCTCCGCCAGCGCGTCGCCGACCGGGACGACGCAGTCGCGGGGCACGTAGACGGCGAGCGGCGACAGGCAGCCGAGCTGATCCCACAGCGCCACGTCGCGCGCGAGCGCGGCCGCGACGCCCGGCAGCGCCGCCGCGCTGCAGGCCTGCGGCCCGAGTGCGGCCAGCGACAGTCGATGTCCGTGTGCCACCAGACGCTGCGGGTCCGACATGCGCTCGCGCAGCGCCGCGATCGTCTCGTCCGAGCCCGTCGCCAACACGCACTCGGCCTCGAGCAGCGCGTCGATGCAGGACTGGGCGTCGCCGCGCACGTCGAGCAGGGCGATGCACTCGCCGAGCTCGCGGTCGGCGTCGATCAGCGAACGTGCCACGAGCCGCGGCGTCACCGTATCGCGGGAGGCGCACTTCACCAGCACTGGCGAGCGCAGCGCGAGCGGAGCGACGATCGACAGCAGACTCGGCATCGGAATCGAGCCGGCCAGAATGACGGCGGTGGTCGCCGCCCCCTCGACGGGCCGTGGGAGCTCGCGATGGGCGAGCGTCGTCAACGCGTCGCCGGACCACTCGCTGAGGGCGAGGGCCAGGCCCTCGCGCACCGTCTGGGGCGAGAAGCCGGTCGCGCCCGGCAGCTCGGCCTCGAGTCTTCGACGGTAGGAGGATTCCGGGTCGCTCCAGGCGTCGAGCACGCGCGCCAGCACCGCTAGGGTGTCGTCGAAGGGACGCCGACGCAGCCGTTCGCCAGCGCGTCGCAGCGCGTCGCGCTGCTCGCGCACGGCCTCCGGTGTCACTCGCCGTCTCCGCTGAGCAGCTCGTCGGCGGCGATCGAGCAGCCGCGTTCCTCGGCGCCGGGCTCGCGGCCCAGCACCTCGAAACCCTCCCCGAGCTGCCGCCCGATGTCCGTGGTCTGGATTGCGCAGACGCTGCCCGTATTTGCGAGATCGGTGACGAAGAGTGCACCGTTGTCGCCGGGCTGGGCCTCCGCACCGGTCTCGGGGTCGAGTACCCGCACCCGCGTCCACGGCGGCGCCAGCTTGCGTCGCGGGCCCTCCGGATCGACGAGAACGCTGTCGTAGAACTGACTCCCGAGCTCGGTCATGCCGTATTGATTCACGATGCGTTCGAGGGCAACGCCGAGCCGCGCCTCGAGCAGCGGGTAGAGATCCGTGCGCGGCAGGTTGCGCGAGCGGCCCTTGAACCCCCCAGTCTCCATGATGCGCGTGCGCGGCGGCAACTCCAGTCGTTCGCCCCGGGCGTCGAGGGCGTCCGCGAAGTGCACGAACGCGAAGGCCGTGCCGCAGAGCAGCAGCGGCGCGTCGTGTGGCGCTTCGTCCAGCGCCTTCCTCAGAGCGTCGAGCTCGAGCTCGCCCCGTTCGACGAAGAAGCGGCTGCCCTCAGCGCCGATCTCTCGAATGGCAACGCCGAACATGTGCGAGAGCGAAGAATCGCGCGCCTCGGCGGGAGACGGCGCGAGCACCAGCAAGGTCGCCAGGGGGTGGTGTGCCGTCAGATCGGGGAGAAGGAAGCGACAGAAGGGCGGCAACAACGACGCCTCGTACACGGCGAGCGTGTCGAGGTGAAGCTCGCCGCGCTTGCGTGTCGTGGTGCCGCTCGTGCGGAACACGCACTCCGTGCGCTGCTCCGGAAAGCTGCGCAGGGCCACTTCTTTGAATGCCCCGGTGGGGACGGCCGGCACGTCCTGCCAGCGCTCCACGCGCGCGGGCGTGCGGCCGCGCCCTTCGCAATAGCGTCGATAGGCTGCGCAGTGCTCGAACTGGAACGCGAAGAGCGCCAGCGCCAGGGTCTCGAAGCGCTCGTCGTCGTCACCCCAGAGAGGCTCTTGCATCCACTCGATGACCTGGGCATCGAGCGCCGCGCGTCGCGGGTCCAAGCTCAACGCAGCAGCTCGTCGACGAGCACGTCGAGCGCTGCCGCAAGCGCGTCGGCTTCGATCGTGAGAGGCGGTGTGATCGAGAGCACCTCACCCGAGTCGCCGGAGGGCAGTACGATCACGCCGCGGGCAAGCGCCGCCGCGCAGGCGCGTGCCACCCGCGCCGCGGTGTTGCACTCGACGCCGAGCAGCAGCCCGCGGCCGCGCACATCGACGATGCCGGGGGCGCCCTCGAGCCGCGCGCGCAGCCGCTCGAGTGCGCGTTCGCCGCTCTCCGCTGCGCGCTCCACCAGCTTCTCTTCCTGGATCACTTCCAGCGCGGCGAGGGCCGCTGCGCAGCCCGGCGGGTGCCCTAGAAAGGTCTGGGTGTGCAGCGCTTCTCCGCCCGACGGAGGCCAGGCGTCCATCACCTCCCGGCGTCCGAGACAAGCGGAGAAGGGCATGCCGGAGCTCAGGCCCTTGCCGACGCACAGCAGGTCGGGGACGACGCCGTCGTGCTCGCAGGCGAAAAAGCGTCCGGTGCGGCCGCAACCGGTGTAGACCTCGTCGGCGATCAACAGCCAGCCTTCGGCATCGCAGAGTGCGCGCAGCTCCGCCAGGAAGCCCTGCGGTGGAATGCGCTCGCCGCCGCGGCCCTGGATCGGCTCGACCAGCACTGCGCCGAGCGGCGCCCGGGCTTGCGCGGCGGCGCGCTTCACGTCGGCCGCGTCGCCGAAGCGCGCGAAGGCGGTGCGCTGTGGGAGTCGCGCGGCGAAAGGCTCGCGAAACAGGGGCCGCCAGGTGGTGTCGAGCGCGCCGAGGCTCACCCCGTGATACGCGCCCTCGAAGGCGACCACGCCCTCGCGTCCGGTGGCGATCAGTGCGGTCTTGAGGGCGATTTCGACGGCATCCGAGCCCGATGAGCCGAGTACGCCGCGGCACTCCGAAGCGCCGGGAAAGCGCCGCGCGAGAGCTTCGAGCAGCTCCACCTTGGCCTCCGCCGGGTGCACGTCGCCCATGGCGTGGAGCAGGCGCTCGACCTGGCCCTGGACCGCTGCGACGACGCGCGGATGCGCATGCCCGGTGTTGGCGACGCCGAAGCCCGCCGTGAGATCCACGTAGCGGTTGCCATCCACGTCCCAGACGTTCGCGCCCTCGGCTCGCTCCCAGAAGATGGGCGGTGCCGGCTCGAAGCAGGTCACGTTGCGGCTCTCCACCGCGGCCAGGCGCTCGCCGAGCGCGCCCGAACGCGGGCCCGGAACGGCCGTGACGAGCTGGGGAGGAAGTGTGGGGGGGCAGGTCACGGGGGTGGAGTGTAGCCAGAGACCCTGCACTAGACTCGTGACGTGAAGGAAGTGACCGCATACGTTGCGCTCGGCTCGAACCTGGGAGATCGGGCGGCGCACCTCGATGCCGGTGTCGCCGGGCTCGCGGCGACGGCGGGTGTGCGCCTTCTGCGCCGGGCACGGTTCTGCGAGACGCGGCCGGTTGGCGGCCCGCTCCAGGGCCCGTACTTGAACGGCGCGGTCAGCCTCGCGACGACCCTTCCCGCCGCGGCGCTGTTGGCACGACTGCACGCCATCGAGGCTGCGGCCGGACGCACGCGCGGCGCCGAACGCAACACGCCGCGCACCCTCGATCTCGACCTGCTCCTCTACGGCGACGCGGTCATCGAGTGCGCGGGACTCAGAGTTCCGCACCCCCGGCTCCACGAGCGCTCGTTCGTGCTCGACCCCCTGTGTGACATCGCGCCGGAGCTGGTCCACCCGGTGCTCGGCGTGTCGATTCAGGAGCTGGCGCGACGGGTGCGGTTGGGCGCCGTCGCCATCCCCTCTGGCGGGTCCGTGGACCGGGGAGAGCCTTCGTGGCCATCGTAGCGGTCAGCATTGCGCCGAGTGGTGAAGGCGCCAGCCTGTCGCGGCACGTGGCCGCGGCGCATCGCGTGCTCGAGCGCCAGGATCGCGTGCGTTGGAAGCTCGACTCGATGTTCACGACGCTCGAGGGGGACGTGGACGAGATCTTTGCCCTGATCCGACAGATGCAGGAAGCGGTCTTCGCGGAAGGGGCCGTGCGCGTCGGCACCGTCATCAAGATGGACGACCGGCGCGACAAGGACGTGCGCATGGAGGACAAAGTGCGTGCCGTGGAGGCGGTTCTGGCGCGGGACGACACTTGAACCGTCTCGGGTCCTGCGTCGCGGTGTTGTCGTTCGTGCTGGCGGCCTGCACCGGGGAGGCGCCGCCGAATCTCCTGCTGGTGTCGATCGATACGCTGCGCGCCGACAAGCTCGAGGTCTACGGCCAGCGGCGCCCGACCTCGCCCGCCATCGCCGCGTTCGCCGCTCAGGGGCTGGTGGTGGAGACGGCGCTGTCGACGTCGCCGTGGACGTTGCCGGCCCATGCATCGCTGCTCACCGGTCTCTACCCGTCGCGGCACGGCGTGCGGTCGATGCTGCACGGGTTGCCGGCCGCGGTGGAGCCGCTCGCCGAGCGCCTCGCGGCGGCGGGCTACCACACCGGCGCGATCGTCAACTCGCGCTACCTGGCGAACCGCTACGGCTGGCACCGGGGCTTCGACGCGTTCGAGCACGTGCCGGAGACGGCGGGGCGCATCGCGCCGACCGAGGTGCACGGCAAGGCGGTGGCATGGCTCGAGGCCGTCCGCGAGCGCCCGTTCTTCCTCTTCCTCCACTACTACGACGTTCACAGCGATTACCGTTCGCTGCCGCGCTACGAACGCGAGCTGGTGCGGCGCTACAAGGGCCCGGTGAACGGGAGCACGAAGCAGCTCCTGCGTTACGAGCGCGGCGAGGTCGTCTTCGACAATCAGGGCAAGCGCAACCTCGTCGACCGCTATGTGGCCGGCATCCGCCAGATGGACGACGGCGTGGGCGCGTTGCTCGCGAAGCTCGACGAGCTGGGGCTGGTGGAGAATACCCTCGTCGTGCTCACCTCCGACCACGGTGAGGAGTTCCTCGAGCACGACGGTGTGCTGCACGGCAGGACGCTCCACGAGGAGGTGGTGCGGGTGCCGCTGATCCTGCGCGGTCCGGGTGTGCCGATTGGGCAAGAGCTCGGCGGGCTGGCGTCGCTCGTCGATGTGGTCCCTACCGTGCTCTCGTTGTTGGGGTTGCCGGCGCCCGCCGAGGTCGATGGTGTGGATCTCTCGCAGTACTTCACTGCGGGTCTACCCGCGGAGCGCAGCGTCTTCAGCGAAGCCGACCACAAGAATGAGCGAAACGACGCGCTGCGGGGGATCCGTCGCGGCGACTGGAAGCTGGTGCTCGATCGCTTCAACGGCGAGCTGGCTCTCTACGACCTTGCCGCGGATCCGGGGGAGCGCGACGACGTGAGCGAGCGCCGCCCCGAAGTCGTTCGCGAGCTGCGCGCCGGCCTCGACGCCTTCATGGCGCGGCCCGCGGTTGCGGAGTCGCGGGTGCTGGACGGGCTCCAGCCTCGGGAACTCGAGCAGCTGCGGGCGCTCGGCTACCTCTAGCAGCGCGTCGAGCTGGCACTGACGCAGCTCAAGCGGCGCCAGCGCATTCCCGATTGTATTGCTGTTGAATTAGGTCGGTTTTTTCAGATCTGAGCTAGGATGCGTTCCATGGCCGCCCCGCTTCTCTCCAGTCAGCCAAAGAGATCTATTGAAAACAACGTGTTGAGCTTCGTGCGCAGCGGGGCCGCGGAGTCCCTGAGCGCTCAGGAAATACTGACCTGGTCAGTCAAGAATTTGGCCCCGCGCATCGCGCTCTCGTGCTCCTTCGGCGCGCCGGAGGGCCTGGCACTGCTCGATATGATGCACCGCATCGATCCGGCGTCGCGGGTCTTCGTGCTGGACACCGGGCGGCTGCCGCAGGAGACCTACGACCTGATCGACCGCGTGCGCGATCGCTACGACAAGCGGGTCGAGGTGGTATTTCCCCGTCCCGAGGCCGTGCGGGCGATGGTGAGCGAGCGCGGCCTCAACCCCTTCTACGAGTCGGTCGAGAGCCGCCAGCGTTGCTGCGATGTGCGCAAGGTCGAGCCGGTGAATCGCTACCTGGCAGAAGCAGATCTCGACGCCTGGGTGACGGGGTTGCGCCGGGATCAGAACGTCACGCGGAGCGAAACGCCGAAGCTAGAGCTCGATGCCGCTCACGGCGGCATCATCAAGGTGAACCCCATCGCCGATTGGACCCGCGATCAGGTGATGGAGTACGTCGAGGCCAACGCCGTGCCGACCAACCGCCTTCACGCTGCCGGCTACCCCTCGGTGGGCTGCGCGCCCTGTTCGCGCGCCGTTCAACCCGGTGACGATCCCCGCTCCGGCCGCTGGTGGTGGGAGAGCGCGGATACCCGGGAGTGCGGCCTTCACGTCGACGCAGAGGATCAGGGCTCGGGCATCTGACAGTGGCGGCCGTGGCGTCGGCGTCTGGGCGTGCGGCGGGCGAGCAGCTCCGCGGCAGCGCGGCCGCGCCCCGCCCACGGCTGGCCATGGGCGCATCAAGCCCCTCATCCGAGATGCCGAAGTATGGGATGTCGGGTTGGAATCGGCCAAGGAGGCTCGGATGCGCATCGCGACTCGTCTCGGCAACGGACTCGGCCTGCTGGCCCTGGCGGCGAGCTTCGCCCTGGCTTCGCCCGGCGTGAACGTCGTGCGGGCCGATACGGTGGCCGCGCAGCCGGCGCGCTCCCAGTGCCAGGCCGCCGGCGAGCGCGATCAAAGGAAGGATCCCGAGGTCGCCGCGTTTCTCGAGCGCCTGCGTGCCGCGCGAGTGCAACCCGCAGCATCCGATGATCCCTCCATCGTGATACTCAACAATCGCGGCTACAACTACGGATCCGCGCGCGGCATCGATCTCGACGCCGTCCTCGCAGAAGTAGACGCGCTCCGCTGAGGCGCGGCTGGTTCCGTAGAGATCTGCCGAAGCGGCCGGTGCCGGTGTCACCACGAGTGCCAGTTGCCAGCGACCCAACGAGCGATCTTGCCTGTGCTGTCCATCGACGCCCTCGTTGCGTCTACCCCGTCAGATGTCTCTGGCCCCGCAGAAGGTCGCATGAACCCGACCTCCACTCTCCGTTTGCGCACCTTCACCGCTGGGCTCGCCGGCGCCTGGGCGGTGCTCGCGATAATTCTCTCGGCCGCCGCGCTGATTTCGCCGGAGGAGCGCCTCCAGGCGCCGTTCAACGACAGCCGACTGGGCGGCGTCGCGGTGATCGAGCGGTTGCACCCGTCGGCGGCGGGCAGTGGCCTCGAGCTCGGCGATCGACTCCTCGAAGTCGACGGCGCCCCCTACCAGGCGTTTTCGTTTTCGGGCGGGCGCCTGGTGGCGCCCGATGCGTCGGGACGTGCGATCACCTATCTGGTGGAGAAGCGCGACGGCCGTCGCGTCACGGCCACGGCGATGCCGGTTCCGGCCTCCGAGATGCGCACGCGCATGGGCGTCGCCTTTCACTTTCTGTTGCTGTGCGTCGCCATCATCTACATGGTGACGGCCGGGATCGTATGGTGGGTCAAGCCGGGCCGTAGCGGCGCGTGGGCGCTGGTTCTCTTCGCATCGACCATGGCCGTGCAGCTCGCGACGACCTTGCACGCCGATTCGATCCTGTGGGCGGACATGCGCGTGGCCGTCAACGTTCCCTTGATGGGAGCGAGCATCTTTCATCTCTTCACGACGTATCCGCTCGAGCCGGCCTGGGTGGTGCGCCACCATCGGGTGCACACGGTGCCCTACGCGGCAGCGGTGGCGCTCATTGCCCTGGTGCTGCTCGCGGAGCCGCTGGGGTTCTCGCCGGCCCTGCCGTGGGCCCTGTCTTTCCTGTTCACGGTGGCGCTCTCGGCTGCTTCGATTGCTGTGCTCGGCGTCGAGCGCAGGCGCCATGGTGCGGGGCCCATGAAGGATGCCGCCGACGTGGTGTTCTTTTCCGCCCTGCTCTCCTTCGCACCGGTGCTGCTGATTCTCCTCATCGAGTGGGT
>JAFDDG010000156.1 GCA_019310965.1 Deltaproteobacteria bacterium | reverse complement strand
GGTGGGCCGTCGCCCCTGAGCCCGCGCCACGCACGGGGCGGAGCGTAGCCAGATCGCGAGTGGGCTGCCCGGGGCCGTGCACCGCTATTCGACGTAGCCGAGTTGGCGCAGGCGTTCGCGGTCTTCGGCGTTCGGCGTGCGTGCCCGCCCGCCGGCGCCGCGCATCCAGGCGTTGAGCCTGCGTTGCAACGCGGCGCGCCTCTGCGGCTCTCGGTCGGACAAGTCGCTGCGCTCTTCGGGGTCGTCGACGAGATCGTAGAGTTCGAAGCGCTGTCCCGGCGCAGCCCCCGGTGTCCAGATGAGCTTGTGGCGCCCCTCGATGACGGCGCGGAAGCGACCGGTGGGATCGAAGCGCACGCGTCGCCGCACGAGGTGGGGGAAGTAGGAGTGTCCGCTAATCGCGAAGACCGGTGCCGCCGGCGGTGTCTCGCCACGCAGATACGGCACCAGCGAGCGACCCTCGAGCTGGAGCTGCCAGTCGGCGTGCCCCGGCAAGCAGAGCAGCTCTGCCAGCGTGGGCGCCACGTCCACCAGCGAGACCCAGGCGTCGACGCGGCCAGCTCCCGCCAGCGGGTCGCCCGCGGCCGGCACGATGGCGAGGGGCACGCGCAGCCCGGCGTTGTAGACGTATTCGCCGTGATCGTAGAAGTAGTCGTGCTCGCCCAGGCTTTCGCCGTGGTCCGCCGTGAAAGTAATCAACCAGTCTGGCCCGAGACGGGCGCGCAGTCCGTGCACGAGTCGGCGGATCTGGTCGTCCGTGTTTCGGATGTCGGCGGCGTAGAGGCGGCGCACATGGGCGTTCACCGCGTCGGGTAGGCGATTGCCGTAGACCGCTTCGGCCTTGGGCAGATCTTCGGGATAGGCCTGCGCTCCGATGCCGCCGGGCCGGCTGCCGAAGTGGAGTGCGTAACGGCCAGAGTATTCCGGGTCGAATGCCCGGGCGAGATCCGGCGGCGGGTAGTAGGGGACGTGAGGATCGATGTAGTGCACCCACAGGAAGACTCGTGCTTCCGACGCCAGCACGTCCGCCCGCGCCAGTGCGGCGTCGGTGGTGGCGGCGGCGCCGCGTGCGTCGTCGCCGAAGTCGTACACCTCGAAGCCGCGGTCGAGCTCGCGCTCGGGCGTGAGCATGTGATTCGACACCACCGCGACGGTGCGAAAGCCCTGCTCGAGAAGTCGTTCGGCCAGGGTCGTGACGTTCTCGGACAGGGTATCCGTGAGGCCGCGCACCTGCGTCGTGTGTGGGTAGGCGCCGGTCAGCAGGCTGGCGAGGGTTGGCGTGGTGCGCGGCACGGGTGCGATGGCACCGGTGAAGTTCACGCCCTGCGCGAGCAGCTCATCGAGAAAGGGCGTTGTGTCGAGCGGATACCCGTTGGCTCCGAGGTGATCGGCCCGCAGCGTGTCGACCGTGAGCAGCAGCACGTGTCTGCGCTGCGGCGGCAATCCGTCGTCCGGTGCCGGGGCGCCGCAAGCCGCGAGGAGTGACGCAAGGAGCAGTGTCGCGTGGCGCATCGGTCTTCAGCATAGACGTTGCATGCTCCCCTCACCCGCCGGCGACGTGGATGCTGGAGCCGAGGCGCGAGCGCCGGCTGCACACGCAGCTTCGAGGCAGGTGGGGGCGAAGTCGGTACGCGCCATTGGTGTTCGGGCGGTACGGCGCACCGCCGCCGGATGGGCCGTACGAGCCGCGAGGCTGGAAAGCCGGTCATGCAGGTATACTTCCGCGCCAAGCCGCAGGCCGAACGTGTGGCGCTTCCGGTTCGCAGTGTGGGGGAGGTCGTCATTCAGTCCCGCTTCTTTCTGGTTCTGACGTGCTTCGTGCTGTCCGGCTTTGCCGCGCTCCTCTACGAGACGGCTTGGACCCGCGAGCTCGGGTTCCTCTTCGGTTCGTCCGAGCTGGCGGTCGCCGCCGTGTTGGGCGCCTACATGGGCGGCCTCGCCTTCGGGGCGTCCGTCGCCGCGCGCGTCGCACACCGCGTGACCCGTCCGGTGCTGGTCTACGGTGTGCTCGAGCTGACGATCGCACTGGCGGCGCTGGCCATGCCGTTCGCTCTCCAGGGTGTAACGACCGTCTACGTCGCCATCTTCGGCGGTGCCCCCGCACCTCCGCCGCAGGGTCAGTTCTGGGCCACGGCCTTCCAGTTCGGCTCTGCCTTTCTCCTGCTGCTGATCCCCACCAGCTGCATGGGTGCCACGCTGCCGCTGCTGGCGCGCTACTGCGTCGAGGAGGATGCCCACGTCGGCCCGCGCATCGGCGCGCTCTACTCCATCAACGTGGTCGGCGCCGTCGCTGGTGTCGTAGTGGCGGGCTTCGTGCTGTTGCCGGAAATAGGGCTGCGCCGCACGGTGTGGGTTGGCGCCGCGACGAACGCGCTCGTTTTCGTCATCGCTGCGCTATTGGCGCGCGGTGTGGCGGCCTCGGGCGCCGGGCCCAGGCCTGCGCGCCGCGCCGACTTCTCCTGGGTGCTGCCCGTCATCTGTCTCTCGGGTGCGACGTCGTTCGCGTACGAGATCCTGTGGATGCGGCTGCTCTCTCACGTGCTGGGCGGCAGCATGTA
>JAFDDG010000077.1 GCA_019310965.1 Deltaproteobacteria bacterium | reverse complement strand
AGTACATCACCGACTATCACTTCGAGAACATGTCGAGGTTCATCCTGCTGACCTCGACGATCGTCGGCTACGCCTACCTCTCGGAGTACTACATCGCCTGGTACGGCGGAGTCGAAGCGGAGCAGAGTTCCTTCTGGCTGCGCGCCTTCGGTCCGTACTGGATCAGCACCTGGATCATGATCATCTTCAACGGCGTGATCCCGCAACTGCTGTGGATCCGGAAGCTGAGAACCAATCTCCCGTTCCTCTTCGTGCTGTCGGTGCTCATCAACATCGGCATGTGGTTCGAGCGCTACGTCATCATCATCACCGGCCTGTCGCGAGAGTACGACCCGGCGGTGTGGGGGGTCTACACCCCCAGCGTTCCGGAGTTGATCATCGTGGCCGGCAGCTTCGGCCTATTCTCCACGCTCTTCCTGATCTTCCTGAAGCTCTTTCCGGTGGTCGCCATCGCCGAGATCAAGGAGATCACGATTCACGAGCGCATGCACGACGAGGGAGCGCACTGATGCCGCGACTGCGCGCCATCTTCGAACGCCCGGATTACACCGCCGCCGCCGTGACGCGTCTTCGGGGCCGCGGCTACACGGATCTCGAGACGTACGCGCCGGCGCCGTTCCCCGAGGTCGACGACGCGATGATCGACAAGCCGAGCCCCGTGCGCCTGTATACCCTGATCGGCGGTCTGATCGGCGTGGTGACCGGCTTTGCCGTGACGATCTGGATGGCCAACGACTGGCCGATCATGATCGGCGGCAAGCCGTTCTCGTCGATCCCGCCCTACGTGATCATCGCCTTCGAGCTGCTGGTCCTCTTCGGCGGTGTCCTGACGGTGATCGGGGTGTTCGTCGTGGGCAAGCTCTACCCGCGCAAGCTCGACGCCGCCTACGACCCGCGTTTCTCGGCCGAAGACTTCGGCGTGGTGGTGGGTTGTCGCGATCGCGACGTCGTGGAGATCGAGGAGTTGATGCGCGACAACGGCGCCGTGGAGGTGACCCTTGTCGAGTCGTAGTCGCCGCATGCGCAACCTCTATGTGCTGATTGCGCTGTTGGCATCGAGTTCGGTCGGATGCTGGGAGCAGTGGTCCGTCGACTGGTTCCCCCAGATGAAATGGCAGAAAACGGTCCAGGCTTTCGAGCGCACCATGCACGAGGGCAAGGTCGATCAGTTCATGCCGCCCGAGGGCACCGTGCCGGTGGGTGCGCCCGGCCAGCCCGTGCTCGACAAGCTCGACGAGGCAGCTCAGAGCCTAGTGCAGAACCCACAGCCCGCGACTCTGGCGTCTCTCGAAAACGGCCGCGCCCAGTACCAGACCTTCTGTGCGACCTGCCACGGCGAGAGCGGCGCCGGCGACGGCCCGGTCAGCATGCTGGGGCCGATCCGGGGCCCCTTCATCGGCGTGCTGTCGCTGGTAGGCTCGGGCACGCTGGTGAACGCGCGCACGGACGGCCACCTCTACGCGACGATCCGCTACGGCCGGCGGCGCATGCCCTCGTACCAGCGCATTCCCGAGATGGGCCGCTGGGACATCGTGAATTACCTCCGATACCTGAACGGCCAGAAAGGGGTGGCGGCGAAGTGAGTGCTGCGTCCGTCTACAAAGCCAATCCCCGGGATCTGCCGGGTGGCGCTGCGGTCTTCTGCCTGGTTCTGATCGGGATCGGCGTGCTCTCGTTCGGGATGGGCCTGACCCGGGATCCCGCTGCGGTCTGGCGCGCCTTCCACGTCAACTGGCTCTACTACGGCGCCATGGCCCAGGGCGCGTTGACGCTCTCCTGTGCCCTGGTGATCATCGGCGCAAATTGGGCGGGTCCGGTGCGCTACGTGGCCGAGGGCCTCGCGGCCTGGGTGCCGATCACGTTCTTGTTGGCCATCATCGGCATCGCCGGCGGCGAGCACGTCTTCGTGCACTGGTGGCACGGTGCGCCGCACCCGAGGGAGGCCTGGCTGACGCCGGGTCGCGTGTACGGGACGGACCTCAGCATCCTCGGCGTGCTGGCGGTGCTCAGCGTGCTGTACCTGAAGACCTCCTTCCGACCGGCGCTCCACGGCGTCGAGGCGCCGCGCGCGGCGGGGCTCTTCCAGAGCTGGACGAAGGACTGGCGCGGCGACGAAGTGGAGTGGCAGGTCTCGCAGAAGAAGCTGCGCGTGCTGGCACCGATCACCGCACTCATTTTCGCGTTCGGCTACGGCATGATCGGCTTCGACCAGGTGATGTCGCTGACGCCGACCTGGTTCTCGAACATCTTCGCCTGGTACTTCGCCTGGGGCGGCTTCCTGAACGGCGTTGCCGCCACGGCGCTCATCTGTGTGCTGATCCGCAAGGTGCCGGGCTGGGAAGTGGAGATCACCGCGGATCGGCTGCACGACCTCGGCAAGATGGTCTTCGCCTTCTCGATCTTCTGGATGTACCTGTTCTTCTCCCAGTACATCGTGATCTGGTACGGGAACCTGCCGGAGGAGACCCAGTTCTTCCAGATGCGACTCGGCTCCCAGTTCCTCCAGGACACCTGGGGGTGGCGCTGGGAGCGCCTCGAGGAGCCGTGGGTGAGGTTGTCGCTGGCCGCCTGGGTGGGCTGCTGGATCATCCCGTTCCTGGTGCTGCTGGGGCAGGCAGCCAAGAAGACGCCGCAGGTGCTCGGCACCGTGTGCTGTTTCTTGCTCTTCGGCTTCTGGCTGGAGCGCAACGCGTTGGTCTGGCCGTCGATTTCGCCCGGTGATGACAGCGTCTGGCACGCGGGCATCCCGATCGGCATCGGGCTGGGCTTCCTCGGTGCTTTCGTGTTGGTCCAGCTGCTGGTCCATCGCGTCTTTCCGACGCATCCGCTCCCCTCTCGCGACTGATCCGCCGCGGTGAGACGGCGGCGCACCGCGCCCTGATGCGCCCGCGATCGGGCGGAGATGGCCTAGTCTCTCGCCCCCGATGAGCCACCTCGGCGAGACCGGAGAGAACTTCGCTCTGCGCGATGGGTCGAGCATCGAGCTCGATGCCGCCGGCTTCCTGCATCCGCGCGCCGAACGCTCGAGGCAGACCGGGTTCACTCGCTACGTCGAGATCACGCACGTCGCGGCCTCTGCGCGCGGCATCTGGATCGCCAGCGAGGACGACCTGGTCGTCGTTCCCAGCGAACGCTTCGAGTCGGCGGACGGACCGGCGCGCCTGCGCGAGGCGCTCCTGCGCCGTGTTGCGGAGCGCCCGGGCGGCGCTGAGGCGCTGGCGCGCATGTCGGCGATCGAGGCTGTCGGATCCGATGAGGGCACGCCGTATGCAGTCTACGGACTCGCGCTCCTCTGCATCCTGGCGTTCGTGGTCGAGTTCTTCTTTCACCCGGAGGTGCTCTTCGTCGGAGAGTTCAGCCCTCGCTTGGCCCTGGCAGGTGAGGTCTGGCGCATCGCGACGGGAAATCTGCTGCACGGAAACCTCGTGCACATCGCGGCGAACCTGTTTGGCTTGATCGTGCTGGGCCGCATCGTCGAGCGCGATCTCGGCAGCGTGGGCACGCTGTGCGTGATGGGTGTGTCCGCCGCCAGCGCGATGCTGTTGAGCGGCCTGCTGGAAGACAACGAGGTCGTCGGTGTATCCGGTGTGGTACTCGGGCTGGGCGGCTCGCTGGCTTGGGTGGAGCTCTTCCATCGCAACGAGCAACCCGCGTGGTGGCGGTTTCCTCGGGGGCTGCGGCAGCTGATGCTCGGCGCGTTGGCCATCGACCTCGTGCTCGGCTTCGTGGTCACGTTCATTGCCGGGGCGGCGCATCTGGGTGGCCTGCTGGGCGGCGCAGCGGTGACGGCGTGGCTGACCCGGAACGGCCTGCGCAGCCCGTTGGGCTCCCTAGCCCGGGCGCTGGCGGTGTGGGTGGTGGCGCTGACCATGGGCTCGCTGGCGTGGGCGGGAGGTGAGCTGGCCGGCGGCAACTACGTCGCGCGTCACATCGCACGCCTGACCGAGCTGCCCGATGTCTCCTTCGCCGAACTCAACAAGGTGGCGTGGCTCACCGCCATCGATCCCGATGCCACTCGCGTGGAGCTGCTGGCGGCGCGGTACATCGCCGAACGTGCGGTGCACGAGACCGGGCACCAGCAGGCAGCAGTTCTCGACACGTTGGCCGAGGTGCAGTTTCACCTGGGGCGCCCCTCCGACGCCCTCGCCTCGATCGATCGGGCCATCGCCCTGGAGCCCGGCGTCTCCTACTACCGCGAGCAGCGGCGCCGCTACACGGGGGAGCGCCCGGCCCACGATCGCCCGCCGGACCCGGCATTGCTGCCGCCGTCTCCCCGGGTACCGCCGCTGCCGTTGGACGAGGCGCTCAAGGGCGTCGTCAGGGAGTAATTTCGTCGCCGTCGTCGGCGATCACGATCGCGCCGTCGAATTGCTCGGAGACGATGCTCGTGATCTGCAGGTCGAATACCGGTGGAGGCCGCAGCCTCACCAACACCAGAGTTTCGATCCCCGCCTGCAGCGCTACCTGGCCCACGCTGCGGAAGGGCGTGTGCAGGGTGGCCTCTCGGATCAACTCCTCGTCGCCCATCTCGATCCCCGCCTGCTTCGCGTCTTTAGGGCTCGGCGCATAGGCAGCCGAACGCACCAGCGCGTGCGCGCCGCTGGCGAAATCCAGCAGCGCGTCGTCGCCCCAGGATGTGGGGGCGACCACCAGTCCGCGGCCGCCGGCGTCGAAACGCCAGGCCAGCGCCGCCAGCGGGCCGCCGGGCAGAGGGCGTCCGCGCACGCGCAGCCCCTGGCTCTCCCCGTCGACGCGCTCCGCGACCTCGACGACCTCGAAGCGCGCGGCCTCGGGGGGCAGCGCCAGCGCCTGGGCCCGGGCCCGGATGCCCTCCGCGTGGGCTGCCTCGAGCCCGCTGCAGAGCGCCGCCGTACCGGGGGGGCCGTAGACGCGCAGGGGCTCGCGGCGGCCAGCGAGCCAACTGGTGAGCAGCAGGTCGTCGAGGCCGACCGTGTTCTCCGGTCGCAGGCTCGTGAGGTAGACCGCCGCGGGCTGCACCAGCGGGATTCCAGCGGCGCGCAGGGCCTCGGCGGTTCCGCGCCCGGCGTCGACCAGGGCCACGCGCTCAGCGACGCCGACCACCAGCACCGGTCCCAGGCGCAGCGGATTCTCCCAGGGGCCGCCGGTGCCGGCTGTCACCAGCGTGAGGGCGTCGAAGTGCTTCGGGTCGAGCGGCCGCACCCCGGCGGCGATCTCGTCGTAGCGATACGCCACGCAGGTGAGGCCCCAGCTGGCGATGGCGACGGCCGCCATCAGGTAGAAGAGCAGCATGCGAATGTTCATTCGAAGACGACCGTCTTGTTGCCGTGCACGAGTACGCGATCCTCCAGATGCCAGCGCACTGCCCGTGAGAGCGTGCTGCGCTCGACGTCGCGGCCCTTGCGCACCAGGTCTGCCACCGAGTGGCGGTGCGAGGCACGTGCCACGTCCTGCTCGATGATCGGCCCCTCGTCGAGCTCGCTGGTCGCGTAGTGCGCGGTCGCGCCGATCAGCTTGACGCCGCGCTCCACGGCCTGATGGTAGGGGCGCGCGCCGCTGAAGGCGGGCAGGAACGAGTGATGGATGTTGATCACCGGCTTCGCATAGCTCGCGAGGAACTCCGCCGAGAGCACCTGCATGTAGCGCGCCAGCACCACCAGGTCGATGCGCTGCTCTGCGAGCAAGGTGAGCTCGGCGGCCTCCTGCGCGGCCTTGGTCGCCGGTGAGATCGGAAATACGCGGCAGGGGATGCCGAACTGCTCGGCCACGCTCCGATGGGTCGGGTGGTTGCTCACGACCAGAGGGATGTCGCAGCGCAACTCCCCGGCCTGGTGCCGCAGCAGAAGGTCGTAGAGGCAGTGATCCGTCTTCGAGACGAAGATGGCCATGCGCTGACGGCGCTCGCCGTAGGTCAGGTGCCAGCGCATTTCGAGGCTGCCGGCGACCTCCTCGAGGGCGCTCTCGAGAGTGGCGCGGTCACCGTGGAGATCGGCGAGATCGAAGTGGATGCGCTGGAAGAACATCCCTGCGGCGCGGTCGGTGTGCTGGTCGGCCTCCAGGATGTTTGCGCCGTTTGCGTGCAGCAGCTGGGCGAGTGCGGCCACGATGCCGCGCTGGTCTGGACAGCAGACCAGCAGCGTTGCGGTCCGTTCGATGGGGGGGGCGGGCATGGCGCCGGAGTGTAGGCCGAGGCGGGGCGGCCGTGCCGCTGGAAGCCCTCTCGAGCCTCGGATAAGGTTGTGGGCAGGGGGCCTCACTCGCCCCCGAGTCCCGGTCTCGCAGGCCATTGGGGTCTGCGGTCGGTCGGGGCGGCCCGGAAGGGGCGGTCACGGCAACCACCTCGGCTTCATCGGGACTGGATGCGAGGTCTGGGCCTCGCGGGGTGTACTCCATGCCGGCTTTGGAGGTGATCAAGTGCAACATCACAGAACTGCGGCGAGTGAGGTGACGGCGTCCTGACGCCATACCGATACGCCATTCAGTTTCGGTGGTGCAGGGATGGATCCCAGCGTCACCGCCCCCGGGAGTGCGGGTGCCGTAGCCGCATCGGGTCTTCGTGACCTGCTCCCGGGGGCTTCTGGTTTCAGCGCCCGCTGCTCGATTCGAGTACTCGCCGGGCCGCTGCAACAGGCGATGGGTCGATTGGAACCCTCGTTGGAGCCCCCTGGCTCAGCTTTGCGCCCGCAGGCGAGCTTCGACGGCGCCGATGTCCGCGGGCACGTCGACCGGAGTGCTCTCCCAGCCCTCGATCACGGCGCAGCGGATGCGATGGCCGTTCTCGAGCGCGCGCAGCTGCTCGAGACCCTCGGCCTGTTCCGCCGGAGTCTGGGCGAGCTTGACGAATTCGGCCAGGAACTCCCGGCGATACGCGTAGAGTCCGATGTGTTGCCAGACGCGTGGCGCCGGGTGGTGCGGGCGCCGCGCGGGGATCGGGCTGCGCGAGAAGTAGAGTGCATTGCCAAAGCGGTCGAGCACCACCTTTACGCGATTCGTGTCGTTCAGGGCATCGGCGCTGGCCGCGTGCACCACCGTCGCCATGGGTGCGTCGGCAGCTCCCGCCAGCGCGTCGACTACCGCATCGATCACGAAGCCTTCGATCAACGGCTCGTCGCCCTGGATGTTTACGACCAGATCTTCGCTGCGGGTCGCCGCCACCTCGGCGAGCCGGTCCGTGCCGGTGGGATGATCGGCACGGGTCAGCGCCACCTCCGCCCCGAAGCCGCGGCAGACACTCGCGATGCGTTCGTCATCGGTGGCGATGAGCACTTCACAGAGGCGCTTGGCCCGACGTGCCCCCTGCCAGACGTGCTGCACCATGGGCAGGCCGGAAATCTCCGCCAGCGGCTTCCCGGGGAAGCGTGTCGCCGCGTAACGCGCCGGAATGATGCCCACCGCCCGCATGACGCCATCCTACCGGATGGGTACCTTTCCCGCCGTGAGCGAGGCTCCCCCCAGCACCGACGCTTCCGATTTTCTGCGCGCCACGGTCGCCGTGTCGTCGAACAAGGGCGGCGTCGGCAAGACCACCGTCGTGACCAACCTGGCGATCTATCTGCGTGCGCTCCGCGAGGATCAGCCGGTGGCACTGGTCGGGCTGGACGACCAGCGTATCCTCGATCGGATGTTCGAGATCGAAGCGCCCGCAGCCGCTAGGGGGAACCTCAAGCACGGCTGGGCAGAACGCAGCCTCGATCGCGTGCTGCGGCTCGGGCAGTACGGCGTGTACTACGTACCCTCGCCGCCGGATGTGAGCCTGCTGAAGGCTCGGGCCGAGAACCCGCGGACGCTGGCCGGCATTCTCGCCCGCACCGACTGGCGCGGCATCATCCTGATCGACACGAAGAGCGATCTCGAGGCGTTGACGCGCAACGCGATCCACGCCGCGGATCGGGTGATCGTGCCCATCGCGGACTGGGCGTCCCTCGAGGAGGCGGCGAAGACGTTCGTGTTGCTCGAGCGGGACCGTCTGCCCATCGACCGTGCGCGGGTGGTCTTCACGCTGGTGGACCGGCGCTCGCGCGTCGAGCGCGGCACCACGCTGCTGGAGCGCTTGGAGGCCGAGGTGGAGGCGCGCGGCTGGCCGCGTTATGGAACCACGATCTCCCGCAGCCCCCGGGTCGAGGCGCTCAACTCGGGCAGCGGGTGCCCGGCGTCGATCCTGCATCGTGCGCGCGGCACGGCAGTGCACGCGGAGCTGCGGAGTCTGGCACACGAACTGCTGTGGGATCTTGCGGGTTTCGAAAGGTATGTGGGCGCCGCCGCACCGCTTGCCACCTGGGGGCGTCGGGTGGCGGCGCGACCGGCCGATGGCGAGTATGGCGGTCCGCGACGGCGTTAGGTCATTTCGAGGGGGACAGGTATGGCCAGGTTCGGAATTCTCGTCGGGGGAGGCCCGGCGGCGGGGATCAACGGGGTGATTGCCGCTGCGACCACCGTTGCGACGCGGCGCGGACATAGCGTCATCGGCATCCTCGACGGCTTCAAGTGGGTCATGCAGGGTCGCACGGATCGCACGCTGCCGCTCGACGAGGCCGCCGTTGCGGGCTTGCACCTGCGGGGCGGGAGCATCCTCCACACCGCCCGCGCCAATCCGACGAAGCAGCCGGAGCATCTCGAGAATTGTGTGAAGGCGTTCAAGGCCCTCGGCATCGATCGCCTGATTACCATCGGGGGTGACGATACGGCGACGTCGGCGAGCTGCGTGGCGGCCGAGGCCGGCGGCCACATCCACGTGGCGCACGTCCCCAAGACCATCGACAACGATCTGCCGTTGCCGGACGGCATCGCGACTTTTGGCTACGAGACCGCGCGCGAGCAGGCCACCGCGGTGATCGAGCGCATCCTGAACGATGCCCACGCCACCCAGCGCTGGTTCTTCGTGGTGGTGATGGGGCGGCAGGCTGGGCATCTGGCCCTCGGCGCGGCCAAGGCCGCGGGCGCGCCGGTGTGTGTGATTCCGGAAGAGTTCAAGCACAGGCCGATCAAGCTCGACGACGTGGTGAGGGTTCTCGAGGGCACGATCGTCAAGCGCCGGGCGCTGGGACGACAGGACGGCGTGGCCGTCATCGCCGAGGGCGTGATGGAATACATGGATCCCGACGATCCGCACCTACGCGCCGTGCCGCGGGACGAGCACGGACACCTGCGACTCGCCGAGATTCCCATTGCGACGGTGCTGCGCACCGCGGTGGCCGACTCGCTGGCCGAGCGTGGCGTTGCGGTGGCGATCGCCGAGAAGGATGTCGGATACGAGCTTCGTTCGGGCTACCCGACTGCATTCGATCGCGACTACACCCTCGATCTCGGCGTGGGCGCGGTGCAGCTGTTGCTCGATGGCGAGACCGGCGTGCTGGTAACGCGGCAGGCCGGGCGCATCGTACCGGTCCCCTTCGCGGACATCATCGATCCCGAGACGCGGCGCTCTCGCACGCGCGCGGTGGCCATCGACTCCGCGGCCTGGCAGACGAGCGTCCGGCTCCAGGATCGCGTCGTTCCCGAGGACCTGGCGGACGCGGAACGCCTGGCCGCCATTGCGAAGCAGGCGGGCCTCTCGCCCGAGGCGGCGCGCGAGCGCTACGCGCCGCGCTGATCGACGCCGAAGCCTGGGGCGGGGCGCCGCCCTTTCCATTCTGGTGGTGGGCTGGTACAACGGCGCGGCGGTGTCCTGGATTCGAATCCCCGATCGCGTACTGCCCCGGCCCGGGATCGGGGAGCTTCCCGAGCCCGTGGCACTGCGCCGCATGCTCGGCCCGAGTGTCATCCTGGTGGGGCTCTCGATCGGCAGCGGCGAGTTCGTGCTGTGGCCACGGCTCACCGCCGAGTGGGGCTTCGCGCTCTTCTGGGCCTGCTGGGTCGGAGTGACGCTGCAGTTCTTCCTCAACATGGAGATCGAGCGCTTCACCCTCGCTACCGGGGAGAGCGCCGTGCTGGGCTTCGTGCGGCTCTCGCGCTTCTGGGCACCGGTCTTTCTCGTGTGCGCGACGTTGCCCTGGGTGTGGCCGGGCTGGGCTACCGGGGCCGCGACGCTGATCCACTGGGAAACCGGTCTGCCGGTGACGGCGTCTGCCATCGCTGGGCTGGTGGTCTGTGGTCTGGTGCTCTCGGTCGGTCCTGTGGTGTATCGAACCGTCGAGACGTTGCAGTTCGTGCTCGTGACGCTGATCTTCGCCGCACTCGTGGTGCTGGCACTGCTGGTGGTGCGCGCCGACACGTTGGCGGAGCTCGGTGCCGGGGCGCTGCGCTTCGGGTCTGTGCCCGAGGGCGTGCACCTGCCGATGCTGCTGGGTGCACTGGCGTTTGCCGGCGCCGGCGGCTCGGTCAACCTGGCCCAGTCGAACTACATCAAGGACAAGGGCTACGGGATGGGCTGCCACATCGGCCGCATCACCAGCCCGTTCACGGGGCGCGACGAGCCGACCGGCGACGTCGGCAAGGTGTTCGAGCCGACCGAGGAGAACCTCGCGCGCTGGCGCGTTTGGTGGCGGCGCACGAATCTCGAGCACTTCGCGAGTTTCTACGTGCTCGCGCTGCTCTCGCTGGCGCTCTTCTGCCTGGTCGCGGCCAGCTTGTTGCCAGAGGCGGGCGAGGTTGCGCCGGACTTCGAATTCCTGGGTGCCGAGGCGGCGGCGCTGGAGGAGCGCTTCGGCGGCTGGGCGCGGCGCGTCTTTCTCGCCACGGGTGTCGCCGTACTCTTCTCGACCGAGCTCGCGCTGCTGGACGCCGTTGCGCGGGTCGCCGCGGATCTGCTGCGGGTCGGGTTGCAGCTCTACGCGAAGCTCGAGGTGGGGCTGAGTCGGCTCTACTTCGGCGTGCTCTGGGTGATGATCGGATTCGGCGCGATGGTGTTGCTGGCGGGCTTCGATCAACCGCTGACGTTGATCGTGCTCTCGGCGGCGCTCAACGCGTTCGTGATGTTCCTCTACTCCGGGCTGCTCTTGTGGCTCAATCTGACGACCTTCCACGGGCCCCTGCGGCCGCATCCGGTGCGGGTGGTGGCGCTGGTCTTCTCGCTCTGCTTCTTCGGGTATTTCAGCGCTCTCACCCTGGCCGACCGGCTGGGTGTGTTCGGCTAGCGACGTGTTGCTCGATGCGTTTCGTGGCCTCGGGGCGGGTCTCTCGCGCCTCACCGAGCGTTGGGTTCCCGATGCCTGGGTGATCTGTCTGATCCTCACCTGCATTGCGCTCTTTCTCGCGGTGGTCGGGGCCGGCGCCGGCGTCGAGGAGGCGGTTCTCGCCTGGGGTGACGGGGTCTGGGTGCTCCTGACCTTGGCCATGCAATTCACCATCGCCATGGTTGCGGCTCATGCCTGCGTGTCGTCCCGCCCGGTATTCCGTCTGCTCGACGCGCTGGCCGCGGTGCCGAATCCCGCGAAGCCCGTGCAGGCCGTCGCGCTGGCGGCAGGCTTCTCGCTGATCACGGCGTACCTGAACTGGGCCCTGTGCCTGGTGGCCTGCGCATTGTTCGTGCCCTTCCTGTGTCGACGCAATCCGCAGACGGACGTGCGCGTGCTCATCGCTGCCTCGTACATCGGGCTCGGCACGGTCTGGCATTGCGGGCTGTCGGGATCCGCACCGCTGATCCTGGCGACGCCGGACAATCCCTTGCTCGCACCCGGCGCCGGTGCAGCGGTGGTGGATCGGCTCTACCCGGTCACGGAGACGCTCTTCCACCCGTTCAACCTGCTCTACATGTTCGCCATTGGCGCCGCGGGGCTCGGGGCCGCCGTCGCGCTTCATCCGCGGCGCGACGCCGTGACCTTCAGCCCGGCGCAGATCGAGGCGATGCTGCCGAAGCCGCCCGAGGTGGAGCCCCCCGCGCGGACGCCGGCGGCTCGCGTAGACGCGTTCCGCGGCTGGGTCTGGTTGGCGGCGGGGCTGCTCGCCTATCCCCTGGGTCATTCGATCGTCACCCGAGGCTTCGGTACGAGCTGGACCATCAACGCCTACAACGCCACGTTCCTCGCCGCGGCCCTGCTGCTGCACGGTCGCCCGCTGTCGTTCCTGCGCGCCTGTCGTCAGGGCGTCGATGCAGCCTGGGGGATCATCCTGCAGTTCCCGTTCTACGCCGGCATCTTCGGCCTGATGCAGAACACCAATCTCGGCGCCTGGATCGGTGAGTTCTTCGCAGAGTTCTCGACCCAGCGCACGTATCCGTTCGTGATCTATCTCTACTCCGGCGTCATGAATCTCTTCGTGCCGTCGGCGGGCTCGAAGTGGCTGATCGAGGCTCCGTACCTGATCCCCGCCGGCGAACAGCTCGACGTCTCGGTGGTGACGGTGCTGCTTGCCTACGCCTACGGCGATTCGACCAGCAATCTGATCCAGCCCTTCTTTGCCATCCCGATTCTCGCCGTCACCCGCGTCCGCTTCGGCGATGTCGTCGGCTACACCTTCCTCATCGCCTGCGCCTGCTTCCTCGTCTCCACTCTCGCCATGGCCCTCATTCCCACCAACCTCTGACCCCACCCAGCGCGCCCTCCGCCAGCGGTGCCCCTTCTGCTCGGTAGAGCCGCGCCCTCCGCGCGCCCCTGCAAGGGCCCGGCGCACCCTCCGCCAGCGCGCCTCCGGCGAATGCCTCGTCTCGCTTCGTGCCGCTCGCCTTGCGCTGATCGGTGGATCCCCGTGCGGGAGTCGGGGCCAGTCGGCTCGCCTGCGGGTGAGTTCGCCTCCGGCGCGCTGGCTGCGGGTGCTCCATCCCGCCAGATCGTTCGCCCACAAGGCTCCGACGCAGCAGGACCTGAGCTGTAGGCAGATCGGGTGTTGGAGGCTCGTTCGAGGGTTTACGTCGCCGCGAATCCGCACATGCCCGACCCGCGTAGGAAGAAGGGCGGGAGTGCTGCAAGCATGGAGCCGACGAGCGGACTCGAACCGCTGACCTGCTCATTACGAGTGAGCTGCGGGGTCCGTCCGCCAGCGTCCGCCAGCGTCCGCCGACGTCCGCCGACGTCCGCAGGCGTATGCCGGGCAGGGGCTTGTGGCATCGCGGGATTCCGCGGGCGTCCGCCAGGATGCGCCGACGTGCGCCCCCGTTGCTACACGGCTGCTGTTAAATCCAGTGCGGGCTTGGATCCATAGGCACATCGAGCTGGTGGCGCAGGGCCAGCACCTCGGCGTGGAGGGCAGCTCGGCTCCGGAACAGGGATCTAAGTGTTACGAGCAGAGCTGGAGGGGCAGGGGGCATGCTGGAATCAGGTTGACCCGGGTGTCCGGAATCCTCAACGGATACGGGCCGGACGGGGTTCTCGGAAGGCACAAGTCACGAGCGGAGCCAGTCGGTTAGGCAGAAGCGTACTTATCGGTTATCGCGGAAATGCTGCTCGAAGTTGCCGTCATCCGCGCGGAAGCAGAGGGGCCCCAGTTCGATGGCAACGAAGTCCTCGCGTGGGATCGTGGGGCACCGACGCATGAGCACGACACCCCCTTCGTCTCCGGCCTTGGCTGCGCCTGACGAGCTGTTCAGCAGGCTACCGACGCCGGGCCCGCCTCACAGCCGGCGCAGGATCGCTCCTTGTGAATTAAAGAAGAACCCGCCGCAGCCGATGATCGCCGTCCGCGCGTTCGCCACCTGACGTTTGCCAGCGTCGCCCCGCAGCTGCGTCACCGCCTCGCGCAGGTGCCCGGATCCCCGGGTCGCCCCCTCGGAGAGCGATCCGCCGTGCGGGTTCATCGGGACGCGGCCGTCGATGAGTACGCTCCCCGCCTTCTCGTCCCAGTGCTCGGCCATGAAACGGCCGGCCTCGCCGGGTTTGCACCAGCCGAAGTTCTCGATCCAGCCCAGCGTGATGATGCTGAAGCCGTCGTAGGGAAAGAAGACGTCGCAGTCTTCGATCCAGAGGTCGCTCTTCGCGCGCAGCGCGTCGACCACTACGTGCTGACCGTGGCGGCTCAGGTCGGGAAGCTGATCTTCGTCGTTCTTGTCGACGACCCCCAGCGATGTCGCGTGGATCACGACCGGGTTCCTCGTGATCTCTCTCGCGCGCTCGGTGGTGGTAAGCACGAACGCGTCCGCACCGTCGACCGGCACGTCCATGTCGAGCATGCAGAGCGGGTCGCGGATCATGCGCGCCTGGAGGTAGCCCTCCATCGTCAGTGGCGTCTTCATCACGGCCAACGGGTTGCGCAGGGCGTTGGCGCGCATGTTGAGTGCGACGCGCCCAAAATCCTCGCGCGTGGCGCCGTAGTCGTGGATGTAACGGCTCGCCCACTGGGTATATGCCGCAGCCGGATCGGGCGCCTCGGGCACGGGAATCACGCCCATCTGGAAGTGACGGCGGAACGGATCCTTGGCTGCAGAGCGCGAGTTCCACGGCAGGCGCTGGTAGGAGTAGTAGAGCAGGACCGTGTCGCAGGCGCCGGAGAAGATCGCGTCCATCGCATCGATCAACCCGAACAGTGCCACCGGCATCGGGCTCGACTGGTGCGTGACCTCCGAGATGCCGAGCGCCGAGGCCATCTGATGCGGGATCGCGCCTCCCGGCTCCATGGGCCCGACGATGCCGTCGATGTCGCCCTTCTCGAGCCCGGCGTCTTGAATCGCCGCGATCGAGGCCTCGCAGGCGAGCGACTTGGACGACCGCTCGCCGGCATCACGGCTGAAGCCCGTCGACCCGACGCCGATGATCGCGATCTCGTCCCGAATCGGATTGCGGCTGATCATCAGGCGTCCCTCCGCGGTCGGAACACCGGGAACGGCGCACCGAAGCGATCGATCCAGTCGAGCTCGACCGCCAAGCCGATCTTCACGTCCTCGAGCGGGCAATCGATCACCGTGGTGCTGAAACGCAGCGCCTCCTGCTCCTCGAGCTCGACGGCGACCACCGGATGCGGCGACTTCGAGTAGTCGACGTCCGGCGCCGGTGCGCCCTGGTGCAGGTGCATCGCCAGGTGCACCACACCGCGGCCGCTCACCTGCGTGGGCGTCAGCGACGAGGACCAGCAGCTCGGACACACCGGCTTCGGTGGATGATGGAAGCGCAAGCACTCGTCGCAACGATTGATGAGCAGGCGCTTTTCGAGCCAGCCCCGGTAGAGGTGCTTCGTGTCGTGGTCGATCTGCGCGTACGGAAAGCGCTCGACCAGCGCGGCGTCGTCGATCTGCTCGCTCATGCTGCTCCCCATGCGGCGATCGAGGCATACGGCCCTCGCCGGTGGGGCAGTCTACGCACCAGGTCCCACGCGGCGCCAGCTTTGCCGACGGCTTTTCGGCGACCCACCAGCTTCCCTACAAGGAGCGGTCGCCGGGCGGCTCTGAGCCCGAGCGTTGGCTTCTCGTCTACAAGTACGTCAAGCGGTGTGGGATCGATCGACGAACCGCCCGAAGGTGACAACAAGTTGACTCCCATCTGCTTCCGAACTGCTTCCGAGAAGAAACCTGGCTCGCAACTAGGTCAGGTAGGCATGGAGCCGACGAGCGGACTCGAACCGCTGACCTGCTCATTACGAGTGAGCGTGCAGGCATTTTCGCACCCCACGTCACACGATTGACGCTCGAATTACCCGTACCCGAGTGGGACTCGAACGACCGCATCGAATGGCTGAAGCGGAGCGACCGCAGCCAGCGCGCCGGAGGCGAACTCACCCGCAGGCGAGCTGACTGGCCCCGACCCCCGAACGGGTACCCGCCGATCGCCGCGAGACGAGCGGCACGAAGCGAGACGAGGCATTCGCCGGAGGCGCGCTGGCGGAGGCCGAGCTGGGTTGTTGCGGGGGGGCTTGGCGGAGCGCCTGTGTCTATAGGCGGATGCGGCGGGTTTGGCGCCGCGCTCCTGAGGCGTGGACGATCATGCCGAGAATTCCGCCGACGATCAGGATCGATGCACCGGCGATCCACTCGGGCCAGCGCGCACCGGCGCGCAGCTCGAAGTTCTCGCGCTCGAGCTTCTTTGCAAGTTCGTCGAGCGAACTGCTGCGCTCGGCGAGCTCGGCGTTCGTCTGGCGCAGCTTCTCGACCTCCGTCGTCAACTCGCTGTGATCGGCGCGCATCTTCGTACTCTCGGCCACGTGGCGTTCGAGCTGGATGCGCGCGGGCGGCTCGCTCTGGAGAAAGCCCACGGGGATCCACGCCTCGCCGTCGCCGTCGCGCACCTGGGTCCAGCCTTCCGTGCGGGACAGCACCTCGACCGCGTCGCCGGTCTTCACCGCGCCGAGAATGCGGTATTTCGTGCCGGGTCCCGTCCGTTTGTTCAGGTGCACTTCATCCTTGATCCAGGCGCGCTCGGCGTGGCTCTCCGCCGGCAGCCCGAGCAGCCCGATGAATCCGCCGAGCAGCAGCGCAAGACGTCGCGACATGAGTGAACCCCCCTTCCCCCGATGCGCCGCGCGGAGCGGCGGAGCCGAAGGATATCGCACTGTAAGTCTTTGCATTTGCTAGGTTATTGGCTTCGGGCCCGGCGTCTGCGGGCCGCTTGATCTTCGACGGAGGGCGTATAGACTCATCCGGCTGGATCCGTTCCCCGGTAGCTCAGTTGGCAGAGCAAGCGGCTGTTAACCGCTGGGTCGTAGGTTCAAGTCCTACCCGGGGAGCCATTCCGGCGCGGCGTCAGCGCGCCGGGACTTCGACCTGGATGACTTTCGATTCCGGCGCTCGCTGCCCGTCGGCGGCCTCGAGCACCACCCGGTAGCGATAGCGCTTGCCGGGCTCGACGCCGGTGTGCACGAACCGCGTGCCGGAGGCGGTGCCCAGCTCGCTCGAACCCAACGCGCCAATCGAGAAGATGCGCGCCTGCGCCCAGCCCTCGTCGCGCCGGTCGCGCCAGCTGAGTAGGTTGCCCTCTGGGCGCGCGATCGCCTCGAGTTCGTAGGCCGGGCTCACGACCTCGATGGGCGGTCCCGCGCCGCTCTCGAGCCCGTCGCTGTCCAGAGCGCGCAGCCGGTAGACCACGCGCTCGCCTGCACCCACGTCCGTATCGACGACGCGGGTCGTGCCCTCGTCGAGAGAGGCCACGAGCCGGGTGGTGTCGCTGCCGTCGCGTCGACGCAGCAGCTCGTAGCCGGTGAGATCGGTCTCGACGTTGGGCTCCCAGCCGAGCTCGTTCGCGCCCAGGCGCTGCGCAATCACCCGCAGGCCGACGGGCGGCAATGGCTCGGGCTTGGTGACCGCGCGCACCGGCTTCGAGGGCTCGCCGAGGCCTCCCGCGCGATTGACCGATGTGATCCGGTAGTAGAAGACCCGCAGGTCTCCCAGGCCCTGGTCGACGTAGACGGTCTCGAAGCGGTCGTTGATCTCGGCGGTCTGCTCGAACGGACCGCGCGAAGCGGGGCTGCGTTCGACGACGTAGCCCGCCACCGTCGGATCCCCGGATGCACGCCACGAGAGGGGAACGTTGCGCGGTTGGTGGCTGTAGGCGCGCAGATCGTCCGGTGCGTCGGGCACCGTCGCGGTGGTGCCGGTGGCCACCGCGGACGCCTCCTCGCCCAGTGCTCCCGAGAGCGTGTGGGGCCGCACGCGATAGAAGAAGGTCTCTCCGTCGCCGAGAGCGGCTGGGCCGCCGGGCGTTGCCGCCGCGACCAGGCCCGGGCCGCGGTCTACCCACGCGGTGTGCGAGCGGCCGTCGATGCTGGCCACCTCGTGGTACGGCCCCTCGGATTGGTCGGCTCGTTCGACCACGTAGCCCACCACGCCGGCCAGCAGCAACGGATCCCAGTGCAGCGGGATCTCTCGCAGCTCGCCGCTGATTGTCGTGAGGCCCTCCGGCGCCGGGAGGGCCGCGGTGGGCATGCGGGGTGGCAATGCGGATACTTCCCCCGGTTGCGGCGCGAGCCACTCCTGTACGCGAGTGAACTGTACGCGAGTGAAATCGACGGGGGTCTTGCAGCCGACGAGCAGCGCCATGGCGACGAGGCAGCGCAGCCGCACGCTCACGAGCTCCGGCGCGGCGCCGGGTCCGCGCGCAGCTCTTCGAGATTCTGGAGCTGCTGCTCGGCTCGGGCGATGTAGGCAATGATGCGCTCGTTGTCGGGAGCGACCAGCAGCGCCTGACGCCAGTGGTCGAGGGCCGACTGCAGATCCTCGGCGCGGAAGGCCGCTCGCCCGGCCTCGATGAGCGTCGGCACATTCGAGGCCAGGCGGCGCCGCAGAGCATTCAGGTGGCGTCGCGCCGCCTCATGTTCCGCGTCCGCATCGAGCGAGTGCAGGTCGTGACGGATCGCCGCGTAGAGCTCGCCCTTGCGCTCGGACGCCAGCGCGTTCTGGTAGAAGCCCTCGGCGCGGATCTCCGCATCGGTAGCAAACGGAGCCGAAGCCTCGAAGGCCACCGGGCCCGAGGTTTCCGCGTCGCGTTGCAGCGTGGCGATGTATGAGAGGTAGCCGCGCGCGGACTCGTTGTCCGGGTCGAGCTCGAGCACGGCGCGGAATGAGTGCTGGGACGTGTCGATGTTTCCCGTTGCGAAGCCCTGCTTGCCCATCGCCATGTGCGTTTCGATCGCATCGCGCAGCGCCCCGCGCAGCTGCCGGGCGTCCGTCTCGAGCTCGGGGTCGAACGGATCGAGGCTGCGCAGGCTCGCGAGCTGTTCGCGAGCCCCCGGCAGGTCGCTGGCCGCAAGTGCCGCGGCGTAGCGGCCCTGGAGCTCTGCCTTTCGCGTCGCGACCACCCGCGCCAGCTCCTGCACGTGCGCCAGCGTCTCGTCGTCATCGGGCTGCAGCTTCAGCGCCAGACGATAGTTGAGGATCGACTCTGCCAGTCGTTGTTTGGCTTCGTAATAGTGCCCGCGCTGCTTGTACTGCACGACGAGCCGCTCGAACTCCGCTTCGACGATGTCGATCCGCGCCCGCACCTGCGCGGCATCCGTGGCTTCGTCGGGGATGGCCCGCCACACCTCGAGCGCGGCCAGACGATCGCCTTCGTGGTAGAGGCGCTCGCCCTGCTGGAGGGGAGTCATGCAGGCGGCCAGCGCGCAGGCGCAGGCGGCGAGGAGCCCGCGCTTCATGCCGCGGACGGTCGAGCGTCGTCGCCGGGTTGCTCGAGCTCCACCGAGTAGACGTGGACGGGCTCTTCGCGTCCGGAGAGCTGGCGCTCGCCTTCGAAGCGCAACCGCCGCTCGGTGCGGACCACGCGTTGAATGGCCTCGGACACCAGGATCTCCCCGGGGCGAGCCAGCTTTTCGAGGCGGTGGGCCACGTTCACGGGGTCTCCCACGGCAGTGTAGTCGGTCCGACGATCCGAGCCGATGTTGCCCACCACGACCATGCCGGTGTGGATGCCAATGCCCAGCTCGACGCGGCGGTCTTCGGGCTCGTCTCCGGTACCGATGGCGGCGTTGCGCGCCTCCAGGGTGGCCAGGATGTCGACTGCGGCGTTCACGGCGCGCGTTGGGTGGTCGCTCTGCTGCATCGGGGCTCCGAAGTACGCCATCACGGAGTCGCCGATGAACTTGTCGATGGTGCCCCCGTTCTCCAGAATGCGATCCGAGACCAGCTGAAAGATCTCGTGGAGCAGCGCCACCACGTCGCGTGCCTTCATATCCTCGGAGAGGTGCGTGAAGCCGCGGATGTCACAGAATAGGATGCTGACCTCGCGCTCCATGCCGGCCAGCGAATCCTCTTCGGGACCCTCCAGTAGCTGGTTCAGCACGTAGTCGTTCACGTAGCGACCGAAGGCGTTCTGCACGCGCTGCTTCTGTTCGAGGGAGTCGCCCATCTCGTTGAAGGCGCGGGTCAGCTCGCCCACCTCGTCGTGGGACGTGGGCGGCACACGCACCGAGAGGTCGCCGTCGCGCAGCTGCTCCACGCCCAATCGCAGACGGCGCAAGGGGCCCACCAGCAGCGCCACGAAGATCACGCCCGCCACGACGCCGAACAGGATCAGCGCAATCGCGATGAACGAGAGCTGCCGGGTGGTGCGCTCGACCACGGGCTGCACCAGCTGCTCGAGGTCGAGCTCGACTTGCGCTTCGCCGATGCGCAGGCCGCTGTAGACGACGGCCGTCGCCACCAGCAGGTGGTTTCCGTTGCGCACGGTCTGCGTGGTGGGCTCGCCGTCGTCCTCGGTCAGACTGACGGGAGCCGCGCCCTCGATCGGGCGCAGGGTCGCCAGGGGCTCGCCGTCGCGCCCGAGCAGGCGCGCGCCGACCACGCCGTGCCCGGCGCCGATCTCCTCGACCAGGCGGTCGAGGGTGAGTTCGTCGTCGAAGGCTCCCTGTTGGATCGCGAGCAGGGGCTCCTTGGCGGCGCCGGCCAGCGAACTTGCGAGCGCAGCACCGCGCTTCTCCACTTCGGATTCGAGGGCGCCGCGCTCGTGCTCGGTGGCCACCAGGGCCAGACTGATGCACGCCACCACCAACAGGGTGACGAGCAGCGCGCTGAATTTGACTTGGAGCGATCGCAAGCCGAGACCCGCTTTCTGGCTGGTGAGAAATTCAGGGCTGGCGTCGCCGCTTGGCCGAGCAGCGGGGGTGTAGAGAGAGGCTAATCCTGTCGGGGCGGGGCCTGCAAGCGTCGCTCTCAGCCGTTGCGGATCTCCAGCACCTCGAACTCCCGGGTGCCGCGTGGCACCCGCACCGTGACGACGTCACCCACCGCCTTGCCGAGCAGCGCCCGGGCCACCGGCGACGTGACCGAGATGCGGCCGCTGGCGGCGTCCGCCTCCTCCTCGCCGAGGAGCGTGTAGCTGACGGTCTCTCCGTTCTCGGAGTCCTCGAGGTCGACGGTCAGGCCGAAACGCACCCGATCGAGGTTTTGCCCCGCGGGGTCGATCACCTGAGCGCGCGCCAGTCGGTCTTCGAGCTGACGGATGCGGGCCTCGATGTGGCCCTGCTTGTCCTTGGCGGCGTGGTACTCGGCGTTTTCCTTGAGGTCGCCGTGAGCCCGCGCGACCTCGATTTCCTTCACGATGTCGTAGCGGTCCACGCTCTTCAGCTGTTTCAGCTCTGCCTCGAGCCTGTCGTGGCCCGCCTGGGTCATCGGTGCGCGGTCGGACACGGGTCGGCTCTCCCCGGGGTGCGGAGCGGAGCTACTGTAGTCCGCGGGTTGCCGCCCCGAATGGAATCGGCCGCCGCCCCCCGATCGGGCAGCGGCGGCCGCTTCGGGGAGGCTATCGAGCCACGGGAGACGGGTCAAACCTGCATCGGAGCACGTGAATTCGACTCAGCCCCCTTCCGACCCCCGGGCGTTGGTGCGCCTCGCCACCCTCTTCTACGGGGCCGCGCTGGCCATCGCCGTGGGGCTGGCGCGCGCGGTCGATCACCCGCTGTTCTACCGCGATGCGGCCGCGCAGCAGGCCGGTGTCGACTGGATCGCGGATCTGGGTCTGGGGCTGCTCGCCGCCGCGCTGGTGATCGCGGGCTCCGCGCTGCTGACCGAACGCACGGAGCGGGGTCGGGCGCTGGCCGCCGAGCTGGCCTCGCTGCTCGGGCCCCTCGGATTGCGCCACTGCCTGGCGCTGGCGGCCCTGTCGGGGGTCGCCGAGGAGGCTCTGTTTCGCGGCGCGTTGCAGCCGTTGGTCGGCCTCGTGCCGGCCAGCCTGATCTTCGGGCTGGTGCACTTCGTACCGCGTCGGGAGCTCGCACCCTGGTGCCTGTTCGCCTTCGCAGCGGGGCTGTTGCTCGGCGGACTCTTCGAGTGGTCGGGCAACCTGGTCGCGCCGGTCGTGGCGCACGCCGGCATCAACGCCGTCAATCTGCGCTTGCTGGCGGCGCGCTCGTCGGCCCGCGACTGAGCTCGGCTCAGGCGCTCGTCGGCCCGCGACTGAGCTCGGCTCAGGCCCGCTTGGCGATCGCGTCGATCTCGACCTGTGCGCCGAGGGGCAGGGCCGCGACCTGCAGCGTGGCCCGGGCCGGCTGGGCGAGGCCCGACTTCTCGCGGGCACCCGCTGGCAGGACGCCTACGGCCTGGTGTTCACCGCGAGCACGGGGGAGCCGCTGGGGTGGGACCACCTGCGGGCCCGGTACTTCAAGCCGGCGCTCGAGCGCGCAGGGATCCCCCAGGATCGCTTCCGGGCCTACGACCTACGCCACACGTTCGGCGACGCAGGCGCTCGACGCGGGGACGCCCGTGCGGGAGCTCCAGGAGCGCATGGGACACAGCGACGTGAACATCACCCTCGGGACCTACGTGCACACGCTCGACGAGCACCGCCGCGAGAACACGGAGCGGATCGCCGCGCAGTTGTTCGGAGAGTAGGGCGCGCTATCGGCGACGCCGCGACGCCCCGAAACCGATCAGGCCCAAGCCGAGGAGCAGCGCGGTGGAGGGTTCGGGGATGAAGGTGAGTGAGACACTCCCCGAGGCGGTGGCGCCGGAAGTGGAAGCGGTTGGGTATGCCTTGATGAACGCGTTGTAGTTCAGCGAGTACTCGTGGCCAGCGATGAGAGTGCCGGTGAGTGACCCGAGTAGTTGGTTGGAGGAGTCGCCCCCAGATCCTCCCAGCGTGAAGCTCTCGTTCGGTGTCGCCTCGCTCAGCTGGAAGCTCTGGAATACGGTCGCTGAGGCGGTGACGTCGTACATATTCATGTTGAGGTAGATCTGGCGACCTCCGGAATCGACCGCAGAGTACGAACCCGAGGCGACGTAGTCGATGTTCTGGTCGACGCTGAATCTGATGTTGCCGTAGGAGATGGCACTGCTGTTGAGGGCGCTCACTCGGGAATGGTCGAGCGTGATGTCGAAGCCAGCGTTGGTAAGGGCGTAGACGGATTCTGACGAAGCACCTCCATCGACATTCGTGGATGTGTACGAGTACGGCAGCGCCGCGGGATTCACGGTCTCGGAACTCGACGGCCCCGAAACGTCGGTGGCAGTGCTCGTCAGGTAAGAGGTGCCACTACCATTCAACGTGACGGTCAGCGCCGAGGCCGAGAGGCCCGGCAGCAAGAGCCCGAGCGTCAGCAAGGCAACGGACAATGCGCCCGGTAGACGGCTTCCCACGATGTCTCCTCCGCGAGCGGGACGGGAGCGCACCGCGGGAGCGCGGTGTCTCCCTCCCGTCGCGAAACGCATGCAAATCCGGGGCCGCCGCGAGAATGGAGCTTCCCGCAGGTCACCGCTCTTCTGCCCGGCGGGCCGAGAAAACCCCTTCCTAATTCACGGAACCCTCCTTCCGCCTGTTGCCGATCTCGCAACCAGGGGGAGGTTTCCCTCGCAGTAGCGGGTACGTGTGCGGATTTCAGACCCGCGGGCTCGAAACGACTGATGCTGTCGCCGTTGGCACACCATTGGCACACCAACGCCCCGAATCGCCCCCGAGCGGAGAGGGCCGTTCGGTGGCAAACACGCTCGTCGGCCCGCGACTGAGCTCGGCTCAGGCCCGCTTGGCGATCGCGTCGATCTCGACCTGTGCGCCGAGGGGCAGGGCCGCGACCTGCAGCGTGGCCCGGGCCGGCTGGGGCGTCGCGTCGAAGGCATCGGCGTAGACGCCGTTCACGGCCTGGAACGCGCCGAGATCCGTGAGGTAGATAGTGGTGCGCACGACGTCGCCGAGACCCACTCCCGCAGCCTCCAGTACGGCCTGCAGGTTTGCCAGCACCTGGCGCGTCTGGGTGGCCGCATCGTCGCCCACCAGCTCGCCCGACTCGGGATCGAGTGGGATCTGACCCGAGACGAAGATCCAGCCGTCGTGCTCGATGGCCTGCGAGTAGGGTCCGACGGGGGCCGGTGCGGCCTGTGTGCGGACTTCTCTCAAGAAGGCTCGTCGTCGAGCAGGCGCTCCTCGAGCACCTTCAGCAGGTAACCGAAGACCATCAGGTTCGGCAGCGATTTGCGGGTCCGTTCGCCGAGCTCGTGCACGTCGGCGAAGTCCTCGGTGTAGGCGCCGATGAAGCGCAGGGTCTCCAGCGGCACGTTCTTCGCCAGCATCTCGTTGACATGGTCGACCGACAACTCGTCGAAGAGTTCGACGAACTCCCAGGCGAGCTCTTCGCGCGTCAAACCGTCGCTGCTTCCGCTGGAACTCATGTCGTGTCGCCTTGTCCGGCTCGTGGTCGGGCGGGGCCGGGTTTTGCAGTGGTCTCGAACTCCGTTGCTACGGGACGAGATGCGCTGGCATCGTGACAGCGCGGGAGGGGGCTGTCAACGCAGCTCCCGTCGAGAATAGCGTTGTTTGTTGCTCCAGAGACCGGCAACGAGACTCGATTTCCCGTCGGGAATCACACGGTGCGGCCGGGAGTTGCCGGGTCGATTTCTTCTCGCCTGCGCTGTGGATCCGGGCGCTTTGCCGGTTCTTCTGCCGGCGTCTCACCGGCAGCTTCGAGCAGCCGAGCGTTTACGAAGATTGGCGCTCCGCTGCGCAGGGCGATTGCGATGCCGTCGCTCGGGCGCACGTCCATCTCGCTGATTCCGTTTCCGGAACGCAGATGCAGCACCCCGTAATAGGTGCCGTCCCGCAGCGCCGTCACGACCATGCGGTCGACGCGAGCGTCGAGGCGTTCGATCAGACGTGCGGCGAGGTCATGGGTGTTGGGGCGCGGCGCGGGACTCGCGTCGATGTGACGGGCGATCGATGTCGCCTCCGCGGTGCCGATCCAGATCGGAAGCAAGCGCGGTCCATCGGCCTCCTTGAGCAAGACCACGGGAAAGGCGTGCCCATCGATGACCACGCCATCGACGCGGACGGCGATCTCGAGTTCGCCCGGCGAGGGCTCGGCCGCCGGCGGCTCGGCGGAGCAGGCGGCGGCCAGTGCCGCTGCGATGATTCGGACGCTGCCTCGCTGCATGGCGCCTGCCTCAATCGGCCCCGGTGGGCCGGGAGCTGCGAGCGGCGTGGTCGGGGCGACTGGATTCGAACCAGCGACCTCTTCGTCCCGAACGAAGCGCGCTACCAAGCTGCGCCACGCCCCGACACGCTCGCCCACGTCTCCGCGAGAGCGGATCGCGTAGACTAGCGCGGATTATGCCCGAGGCGTCAGGCCCGGTCGACCCGCTCCAATTCGCCGCTGGGGCGGCGCTTCTGTTGAGCGCGGGCCTTTTCCTGGCCGTGCGTTGGCCGAGGCACGTGGTCGCGCGACCGCGGCTAGTTCTCGCCATCGTCGGTGTGGTCACGTTGGCGGCCCTTGCGGCGCTGGTGCGGCCGTCGCCGCTGGCTCTGCGCTTGCGGATCGATCCGTCGACGGAGCTTCTATTGCCGCGGGGCGACCCGGGCGTCGAGGCCTATCGCCGCGCGATCGTCGATTTCGGCGACGACCAGATCTTCGTGGTGGCCATGCAATGCGACGATGTCTTCCGCTCCGAGCACCTGATGGCGCTGCGCCGCGTGAGCGACGCGGTCTCCCGCATCGAAGGCGTGCGCGGGGTCGCCAGTCTCGTGAAGGTGACCGCTTTTCGCTACGACCCGGACGAGGACTGGATCGAGGTCCGTCCGTTCATCGAGGAGATCCCCGACTCGACCGAGGAGCTGGCGCGGCTGCGCGAACGCGCTCTGACGACAGCGCCGTACCGGCGCAACCTGATTTCCGACGACGGTCGCACCGCAGCTCTCAATATCTCGTTCAAGCCGATGACCGATCGCGAGTTCATCGCCGCAAAGCTCGACGCGCAGATTCGCACCACCCTCGCTGCGGAGACCTCGGACCAGCGGCGCTTCTACGTCTCCGGACGGCCGCACGTGAAGTCGCTGATGTACGAGACCATGATCCGGGATCTGGCGGTGCTGATTCCCGCGGTGCTGGTCGTGGTGGGCCTGGTGCTGGCGCTGGTTGCCGGCAGCGCCCGGGGCCTGTGGCTGCCGCTCGGCGGCGTGGCGCTCGCGATCGTCTGGACCTTCGGCGCCGTGGCCTTGCTCGACCGTCCTCTCACCGTGTTGACCGTGCTGTTGGCTCCGACGCTGATCGCCATTGGCAGCGTCTACGGCGTCCACGTGGTGAATCGGTACGAGGAAGAGCTCGCAACCGCCGGCGGTGGCGAGGCGATCGTGTTGCGCACCACACTCGAGATGCGCGTGCCGGTCTGCATCGCGGGTGTCACCACGATGATCGGCTTTGCCGCGCTGCTGATCAGCGACGTGCCGGCGGTTTTCGAGATCGGAGCGTTCTCGATCCTGGGGGTGGCGTCGGTGACGCTGCTCTCGCTCAGCGCCGTGCCCGCCGCACTGGTGTTGCTGCCGTTGCCACCCGAGGTGTCTGGCCGGCGGGTGCGGCTCGCGGCCGGGTGCCGGCGCGTTCTCGACGCCGCGCTGCGCCGCGCTGCACACCTCGCGTGCGCGCGGTCGGGGCTCGTGATCGGCGGATTCGGCGTGGTGACGCTGGTGGCGCTGCTCGCGGTGCCGCGGATCGTGATCGACACCGATTACCTCAGCTTTTTCGATGCGGATTCCGAAGTGCGCCGCGATTTCGACCGCATCAACGAGCTGCTCTCCGGCGCCGTTCCTCTCTACATCGTGCTGCGCGGCGAGGTGCCGGGCGCCTTCCGAGAGCCGGCTCTGCTGCGCGCCGTCGAGGAGCTGGAGCGCCGCATCGAAGCCTTGCCGGGTGTCGGGCGTACTCTGTCCCTGCTCGAGGGGGTGCGCTCGTTGAACCGGGCGATCGAGTCGGGGGTTCCGGCCGAGGAGCGCATTCCGGATTCTCGGGAGGCCGTCACGGAGCTGCTCTTCATGGTTCCGAAGGGCGATCTACTGCGTTTCTCGACCATCGATCAGAGTGCGCTGAACGTCGTCGTGCGCACGGGCGAGGTGGGCTCGGCGGCCATGCGCGAGCTCACGCGGCGTATCGATGCGGAGCTCGCCTCGGGTGTGTTGCCGGCCTCGGTCGACGCGGAAGTGACCGGCCACGCGGTCCTGCTCAACCGCGCCGCCGATGGCGTTGCGCGCAGTCAGCCGCGCACGGTGGCGCTGGCTGCGCTCGCCATCTTCGTTCTGCTCGCCGCGGGGCTGCGCTCCGTGCGGCTGGGGCTGGTGGCCATGCTGCCCAACGTCGTGCCGATCCTGATCTTCTTCGGAACGCTCGGGCTCGGGGCGGCGCCTCTGTCGCTGCCCACCAGCCTGATCGGAAGCGTGGCCCTCGGCATCGCCATCGACGCCACCGCCCACTATCTGGTGCGTTATCGCAACGAGCGCAGGGGAGGGGCCAGCGCGGCCGAGGCCGCCCTGCGAACGCAGCTGAGCGCCGGCCGCCCCGTGGCGATCGCGGCCGCGATGCTCGCCTGCGGCTTCTTTGCCGTCGCCGCATCGGAGTTCGCGACGCTGCGGCAGTTCGGCGTGCTCACCGCGTTCACCATGCTCACCTGCGCGGCGACCGATCTCCTGCTGCTGCCCGCGATCCTTGTGCGTTGGCGGTTGTGAGCGCTGCGAAGCGCCAGCTCAGTGACCTTCGAGGCGCCGCAGGTCCCAGGTCTCGGCTTCGAGTTGAGGGTTCGGCTCGAGGCTCGTGACGAAGAGCGTCGTCTGCGAGTCCAGCAGCAGGTTGCGCATGGTGGCGCGCATCGGGACGTACACGCCGTCGTACTCGCGGATCTGCGCCGCTGGCGCCAGCAATTGCTTGATCTCGACTCTCGCGTCGTCCCAATAGCGCGCGTGCACCACCACCGAGCGCTGCGTATCGACGTAGACGCGAATGCGCGAGTACGCCGAATCGACGTGATCGCGAGGCGTCAGGTCGACCACGTAGACCTCGGTTCCCTGCAGCATCGCGTTCGGCAGCCTTTCGCAGTGGAAATCGTCGGCCTCCCGCGGCACCACGTCCTCGAAGCTGAAGTCAGTGCCGTAGACGGCCTCGCTGCGCAGGCTCACCCGCGCGACCCGTCGCCGCGACGGGTAATACACGAACTGATCGTTGGCGCGCTCGTCGTGCGCCAGGATCAGGTAGCCGGCGTGGCGCAGGTCGAAGGGATAGGAGTAACGCACCAGGGTCTTCGAGCTGACGCGTTCGTTCGACCCCTCCGCCCGGTTCCGGAAATCCTGCCACTTCATGTGGAAGCGGCTCTCCTGCACTCGGCCGGCGCGATCCGCGGAGATCAGTTTGGAATCCTGAGTGAAGGAACGGAAGCGGTTGGCGACGACGCGTTCGTGGATCTGCTGTCCGCTGAGGGCCGGCTCGCTGGGCAGTACCACGGCTGCTGCGCCGATCTCGTCGGCCGCGGCGGCGGTCGCACCCAGGCACACGGCGGAGCCCAGAACGGCGCTGGCAATGCGCTGGGCGGCGTTGAGGCGACTCACAGGTGCTGCTCCGCTCGGGTCCCTCGGGGGCTTTCAGGGTACCCCAATGCAGCCGCGCGGCGGCCGAGGTGTTCAGCCCGCCGCGTGGCGCAGCGCTTCGATTGCCTGAGCGTAATCTTCCGCGCCGAATATGGCCGTACCGGCCACGAATACGTCGGCGCCCGCGGCCGCGGCTCGCCCTATCGTCTCGACGGCGATGCCGCCGTCCACTTCCAGCGCCACATCGTGACCGCGTTCGTCGATCCAGCGCCGCAGGGTCGCGATCTTGTCGACCATGTTTTCGATGAACTTCTGCCCACCGAAGCCCGGGTTCACCGTCATCACCAGAATCTGGTCGATGTCGCCGAGTACCGGTTCGACCGCGGAAGCCGGGGTGCCCGGGTTCAACACCACGCATGCGCGGGCGCCGGCGTCGTGGATCTGGCCCACGCTGCGGTGCAGGTGCGGGCAAGCTTCGACCTGCACGCCAACGGTGGCTGCCCCCGCGCGCGCGAACTCTTCGATGTAGCGCTCGGGCTTCTCGATCATCAGGTGTACGTCGAGCGGGAGCTGCGTGGCGCGCTCGCAGGCTTCGACGATGAACGGACCCAGCGTGATGTTCGGCACGAAGTGTCCATCCATCACGTCGATGTGCACCCAGTCAGCGCCGGCCCGCTCGATGGCAGCGAGCTCGTCGCCCAGGCGGGTGAAATCGGCGGCCAGGATCGACGGCGCAATGCGCGTGGCGCCGCGGCTCACGACGCGCGCACCAGCTTGGTTGCAAAGAAGCCGTCCATGTCGTGCCGGTGCGGCAGGCAGCGCAGGGTGCCGTCGGCATCGACGAGGCTGTTCAGCTGTGTCGGCAGATCCTGCGTGGCGGCGCGTGAAAATTCGGCTGTCGCATCGAGGAAGGCGGCGATCACGTCTTCGTTCTCCTCTCGGAGGAGGGTGCAGGTACTGTAGACGAGGGTGCCACCTGGCCTCAAGACGGCGGCGGCGTTGCGCAGAAGCTGTCCCTGGGTTTCTGCAAGCCGCGCTGCGTCCGGTGGCTGGACGCGCCAGCGCGCGTCGGGGTTGCGCCGCAGCGTTCCGATCCCGGAGCAGGGAGCGTCGATCAGTATGCGGTCGAAGCCCGGGGGCGCGGCGAGATCTGCCAGCGATTGGGTTGCGTCGCGCTCGACGCAGTGCACGGCACGAAGTCGCAGGCGGCGCACCTGACGTCGCACCAGCCCCAAACGGCGCGGGTTGCGATCGGTGGCCACCACGCGGCCCGACGCGCCGAGGCGCTCGCCGATGGCGGTGGCCTTGCCGCCGGGTGCTGCGCAGGCGTCGAGGATGGTTTCGCCCGGCTGCGGGTCGAGCAGCGCCACCACCAGCTGCGACGCCTCGTCTTGCACGCTGTAGCGCCCATCCAGGAAGGCCGGGTCGATGGCCGGATTGCCGCGACGACCCAGCACGATGCCGTCGCTCGCATAGCGACACGCCGCCGCTTCCGGGAAGCGTTCCCGCAGTTCCTCGAGTAGCGCGTCGCGGCTCGTCTCGAGACGGTTCACGCGGATCGTGAGCGGTGGGATCTGGTTGCAGGCCGTTGCCAGCGCGGCTGCCTCCTCGGCGCCCAGCTCCGCGAGCCAGCGGTCTGCCAGCCACGGCGGAATGGAGAGCGCGTGTGTCAGGTGGCCGAGGGGGTCCGCGGTGAGGTCCGGCAGCGCCAACTCGGCGTGGCACCCCGCCAGCTTGCGCAGCACCGCATTCACCAGCCCGGTGGCGCGCTCCGCGCCCGCGGCGCGCACGCAGCGCACCGTCTGGTCCACCGCCGCGCTGTTGGGCACCCGCTCGTTGCAGACGATCTGGTAGGCGCCGAGGCGCAGGGCGTTCGCCACCAGCGGGTCGAGCTTCTCGAGGTCGCGCTCGAGCAGTTGGGTCAGAAGAAAATCGAGGCGGCCGCGCCAACGCAGGGTGCCGTTGACGAGATCCGTCGCGAACGCGCGGTCGCCCGCCGCCAGATTGCTGCGACTGAGTTGTGCGTTGAGTAGCAAGTCGGCATAGGCGCCGGAGCGCTCCACGCGCTCGATCACGCGCAGCGCCAGCAGGCGGGCGCGGGTCGGTGCCCCGCGGGCGAGGTCCCGGCCGCGGCGCGGACGTCCGCGGCCCGGGCGGGTCTGGGAGTGCGTAGCCACGTCGCGAGACTAGTCCACTGGTCGGACTTCGCTCGCGGCGCGCTCTCGAGTGCGCTGCGAAGTTGCGGGCGGAGGACTACGCCTCGCCGGGGAGCGCGAAGTGTGCGCCCTCCGTCAGCGGACGGCCGCGCAGGAATGCCGCGACGTCGAGCGCGCGCTTGCCGGGCCGCTGCAGCACGAGGGGCCGCAGCCACGCGTCGCCAGTGGCGATGCGCACGTCGTCGCCGGAACGGGCGATGCTGCCCGGCGGGCGCTCGCAGGGCGCGGGGTCGACGTCCGCGGCCAGGATGCGCAGCGGTTCACCGTCGAGGTTGGCGCGAGCGCCCGGGTCCGGAGCGAAAGCGCGCACCCGGCGTTCGAGTGCGACCGCCGACTCGCGGAAGTCGAGCTGCAGCTCGGCGCGTTCCACCTTGGGCGCGAGGGTCACGCCTTCCTCGGGCTGGGGCGTCCAGACGACCCGGTTGCCGACCAGCTGCTCGACCACGTCCGCCAGAAGATCGGCGGTCAGTGCCGCCATGCGCTCGGATAGCTCACCCGCGTTCTCGCGCTCGTCGATCGTCAGCACGCCGCGCGCCGCCACCGGGCCGGCGTCCATCTCGCGCTCGACTCGCATCACGCAGACGCCGGTCTCGCGATCGCCGGCCAGGATGGCTCGCTGGATCGGTGCGGCGCCGCGCCAGCGCGGAAGCAGGCTCGCGTGGCCATTGATGCAGCAACCGCGGCTCGGCAGCTCGCGCAGCGGCCTGGGCATGAACTGGCCAAAGGCGACCACGACGCCCAGGTCGGGCGCCAGGCCGCGCAGCGTGTCCTGCACGTCGTTGCTGCCGACCTTCGATGGGCGCAGCGCCGGGATGTCGCGGGCCAGCGCGCTCTGTGCCACCGGGCAGGGCACGGTCTTGCGACCGCGGCCTCGCGGCCGGTCCGGCTGGCTCACCGTCGCCACCACCTCGTGGGGCCCGTCCAGCAGGCGCTCGAGGCTGGGGACGGCGTATGCGGGCGTCCCGAAGAAGACGATACGCAAGGGCTTGCCCGCGGCCTCAGCCCGCCTCGAGCTGATCCTGGCGGAGCTGCTTCTTGCGCTTGCGCACGTACATCTCGCGCTTGAGCCGGCTGATGCGGTCGATGAAGAGCAAGCCGTCGAGGTGATCGATTTCGTGTTGGAAGCAGACGGCCTGCAGGCCCTCCGCGCGGATCTCCAGCGCTTTTCCGTCGAGATCCTTCGCGGCGAGAGTCACCCGTTCGGAGCGCTCCACATCTGCCTGCAAGTCCGGGACCGACAGACAGCCCTCGCTCCAGGTGATGCTTCCGTCGGCCTCGACGATCTCGGGGTTCATCAGCACGAGTGGGTTGCGCTCGGCGCCGTCCTCTGGCCACTCGGTGTCGACGACGATCAGTCGAATGGCCTCGCCCAGCTGCGGCGCGGCCAGGCCGATGCCGGGCTCGTCGTACATCACCTCGAGCATGTCGGCCGCGAGCTGGCGAATCTGCTCGCTGATTTTGCCGATGGGCTCCGACACGCGCGCGAGCCGCTTGTCGGGAAACTGAAGCACCTCGCGGAGCGGCATGGAAGGAACTTACAACAGGTGCACCGGCCGGGGATCCACAACCGCCTGGATTCCCTCCGGAAGCGTCGCGGTGGCCGCGCGCACGCGGCTCGCCACCCGCAGCACGGCTGCCGGATCGCGCCCCTTGATCAGCAGCTGGAAGCGATGCCGCCCGCGCAGCCGGGCCAGCGGAGCGGGCGCCGGGCCCAGCAGTTCGGTGCCGGGCTCGGGCTCCGCGTGTTGCGCCAGACTCTGGGCTGCCACCTGGGTGGCATCGAGCTCCGGCCCGGACACCAGCACGTGCGCGAGGTGCCCGAAGGGCGGGTAGCCGAGCCCGGCCCGGTGGCCGAGCTCCTCGGCGTAGAACTTCTCGTAATCGTGCCTGCGGACCGGTTTCACGGCGTAGTGATCCGGGCTGTAGGTCTGGATCACCACCCGGCCCGGCGCCCGGTCGCGCCCGGCGCGTCCCGCCACCTGGGTCAGCAGCTGGAAGGTGCGCTCGGCGGCCCGAAAATCCGGCAGGTGCAGGCCGATATCGGCCAGCACCACCCCGACCAGGCGTACGCCGGGGAAGTCGTGACCCTTGGCCAACATCTGGGTGCCCACCACGACATCGAGGCGCCTGGCGCGCAGGTCGCTCAGGATGCGCTCGGTGGTGCCGCGGCGCTGCGCCGTGTCGCGATCCAGGCGCGCCAGCCGCGCATGCGGAAAACGCGTCCGGATCTCCTCCTCGAGTCGCTCGGTGCCGATGCCGAGCAGCGCCTGGTCCGGCGCACCGCAGCCTGGGCACACATCCGGCGTCGGGCAGGAGTGGTCGCAGTAGTGGCAGCGCAGCTCCTGCTCCGTCGCGTGGTAGACCAGCGCGATGTCGCACTCCGGACAGTGCTCGGCGTTGCCGCAGGAGAAGCAGAAGATCTGCGTCGAGAAACCGCGCCGGTTGAGCAGCAGGAGCGCCTGGCCGCCGTCGCGCAGGGTGTCGTCGAGGGCGCGTCGCAGCGCCCCGGACAGGATGATCTTGCGGCCCCGAGCGGCCAGCTCCCTCTCGCGTTGCAGGTCGACGATCTCCACTGCCGGTAGCGGGCGCCCACCTATGCGCGAGGGCAGAACGAGCCGTTCGATGCTGCCGCGGTCCGCTGCGAAGCGCGTCTCGAGAGCCGGCGTCGCCGAGCCGAGGATCACCGGGCAGCCCGCGGCCGCGGCGCGTCGTGCGGCGAGGTCGCGCGCGTGATAGCGGAAGCCCTCGTCGTTCTTGTAGGCGGAGTCGTGCTCTTCGTCGATCACGATCACGCCCAGATTCTCGAGCGGCGCGAATAGTGCCGAACGCGCGCCCACCGCGATCGGAACTTCGCTACCCCGCAGCCGCTGCCACTGCTCGAGACGCTCGCCCGGCCGCAGGCCGGAGTGCAGCACGGCCAGGCCGTCGCCGAAGCGCGAGCGCAGGCGCGCCAGGATCTGATGCGTGAGGGTGATCTCGGGCACCAGCACCAGCGCCTGGCGCCCGAGCTGCAGAGCCTTGCCGACGGCGCGCAGGTAGATCTCGGTCTTGCCACTGCCGGTCACCCCGTGCAGCAGGAAGGTGCGCGGGCTGCGCGTGTCGATGGCATCGTGGATCGGCTTGATCGCGTCCGCCTGGTCCGCGGTCAACACCACCTCGGGCTCGTGGTGTAGCGGGTCGCCCAGTACATCGCGCGGCGTCGTCCGATCTTCGAGTACGACCAGCTTGCGACTCACCAGCGGACGCAGCAGCGCGCTCACCGTTGGGAATGCGTCGCGCAGGGCACTCACTGGCGTGGCGCCGCGGCGCTCGAGCTCGCGCAGCAGCTCCATCTGCCGCGGTGCCCGGGCCAGCGCCTCTGCTGCCGCCCGGTCGACGTCGAGCCCCGGAGCCACGCGGGCAATCGTGACGACGGCGGCGCGGGCGGCGGGCCCGCGTTCGATGTGCGTGGGCGCCACCAGGCCGTCGCGCTCCAGGTCTGCGAGCAGCTCGGGCGTGGCGCGGCGGCGCAGCCAGACACCGTCGCGAGCGCGCCCGGCGAGGCTGGCGAGCAGGCCGCTCGCCGTCTCGGGCAGGGCTCCTGCCTCCAGGGCCGCGCGGCCGCGTGCGGTCAGGCGCAGCCCCCGGCTGCTGCGCGGTGCGGAGCCCGGCGGCAACGCCGCGGCGATCGCGATACCGGGCGGACACAGGATCTCGCGGGCCTCCTCGCGTAGGATCCCGAGCATCGTTTCGGAGAGCACTGGCTCCGCGTCGAGGACGGCGTCGATGGAGCGCAGCTTTCCGGCGAAGCGTCCGGGCTCTCCGGGCTCGACGATCACGCCAACCAGGGGGCGCCCACTGAAGGGGACGCGTACGCGACAGCCCGGGACCGCCGCCGCCGCCAGTCGCGGCGGCACCGCGTAGTCGAAGAGATCGTCGACGGGAACCGGTAGCGCGACGCGAACGATGCTTTCGACGGGAGCCGCGAAGAGGGGCTGAGTCATGACGCTGGGGGCAGTGTAAGGCAGGTGGGCAAGACGAGCGGGAGAAGGCGGCGCAGCGTGCGGCCGCGGGTCGAGGTGAAAGTCGGTCGTCGCGGCCGCGCCCTCGAGATCGATGGCACATTTGCGTCCTGGTACGAACCGGGTCTTCCGATCACGGGCTCCGTCTGGGATGCCCTGGCCGCGCCGCTGCTGGCGCTACCGCCGGCGCGGCGTCGGGATGTCTTGGTGCTGGGCCTCGGTGGCGGCAGCGTGGCCCGGGTGGTGCGCGCGCTGGCGCCGCAGGCACGTATCGTCGGCGTCGAGATGAGCGGCGAAGTGCTGCGCGCCGCGCGCCGCTGGCTCGAACTCGACGCGCTGGATGTCGAGGTGGTGCGGGCCGACGCGCGCGTGTACCTGCAGCGCGCCAGGCGGCGCTACGACCTGGTGATCGAGGACCTCTTCGTCGGGCGGGGTCGGGCGGTGCACAAGCCCGACTGGCTGCCGGATCCCGGCCTCGAGTGGGTGCGACGCCGGCTGGCGCCGGGCGGGCTGCTCGTTTCCAATACCATCGACGAAGCAGCCCCCATGGCGGCCGCGCTCGCGCGCCATTTTCGCGGCTTGATCTCGATCGAGGTCGAGGACTACGACAATCGCGTGCTGGTTGCGGGCGGGAGGCAGCTCACGGCGCGCGGGCTGCGGGCGGCCCTCGGTGCCGACCCGATTCTCGGCGCGACGCTGCCGCGCTTGAAGCTCAGGACGCTTGCGGGACAGGGACGACGGCGGGCTCGCGCCGGGCGCTGATCGCCTCGGCCGGGGCGTGCTCGCTCAGCCGCCCATCTGCTTCAGGTCCTGCAGGACCCCGCGGGCAACGGCCTTCAGTGTCTCGAAGACCCCCTGTCCGGTGGTGGCGCAGGCTTCGAACTCCACCAGGCCGCCCGGATTGAGCAAGCGCTGCAATTCTTCGAGGGGCGCGGCGTTCGGCAGGTCCCGCTTGTTGTACTGGATGATGCACGGGATCTTGTCGAGGTCGTAGCCCTGCTCGGTCAGGTTGATGCGCAGGTTGTCGAGGCTCTCGACATTGGCCTCCATGCGCTCGTTCTGGCTGTCGGCCACGAACACCACGCCGTCCACGCCCTTCAGGATCAGCTTGCGGCTGGCGTCGTAGAACACCTGGCCCGGCACCGTGTAGAGATGAAAACGGGTCTTGAAGCCGCGGATCTGCCCCAGAGCCAGCGGCAGGAAGTCGAAGAAGAGCGTTCGCTCCGTCTCGGTCGCGAGCGAAATCATCTTTCCCTTCAGGTCGGGATTGGTCTTGCTGTAAATGAACTGCAGGTTCGTCGTCTTGCCGCACAGGCCGGGTCCGTAGTAGACGATCTTGCAGTTGATCTCACGCGAGGAGTAGTTGATGAAGGACATTCCCGACCGTCAGACCGAAAAGAGGTTGTCGATATCTTCGTCCGTGATTTCGGCGAAGGGAGTCTCGGCGCTACGCAGGCGCACGAGGCCCAGCGAGCTGCGGTCGTCGAAGATCACCACGAGAATGAAGCGGCCGGCGATCAGCGAGATGTGGAGGTTGTCCTTCTGGCCCTGATGGAAATGGACCGGGAACTCTTCCTCTCCGACGATCTTGGCGAGGCCACTGGTGGCGGCCACCGAGCCTGCCGTCAGCGATGCGAGGCTGGTGGTGTCGATGCCCTGCATCTCGCCGGATTCGGCGATCATCTGCCCGTTGCGGTCGATGACGAAGATGCCCTTGGCGTTGGCGTCTTTGACAAGCCGCTGCACGACCGCGAGGACCTTGCGAAAATCCTCGTCGTACATCACGAGCTGCGTGTCGTGCATATGCAGTCGCCTCGCTAACCACTTGGGGAGGAAGGGCTTTTCATGTCGCACTCTACCCTGACGGCCCGACCCACGCCAAGTGGTCAATCGGTTTACGCGCGGACGGGCTTTAGGGGGTTTCCCCCCGCACGGCGATTCAGTCGATCGCGCGGCGGTGATCGAGCGACAGGCCGATCGTCACGTGGTCGGCGTATTCGAGGTCGCCGCCGAGCGGCATACCGTAGGCGATGCGGGTGAGTGTCACGTCTTGCGGTCGCAGTCGCTCGGAGACGTAGTGTGCGGTGGCGTCGCCCTCGGCGTTTGGATTTGTCGCGAGGATCACCTCTTTCACAATGCCGTGCCGCACGCGTTCCTCGAGTTCGCGGATGCGCAGCTCCTCGGGGCCGACGCCGTCGATGGGCGAGAGCGCGCCGCCGAGCACGAAGAAGTGCCCGCGAAATTTTCCCGTGGCGTCGATGGCGGCGAGGTCGGCGGGCTCTTCCACCACGCACAGCAGCGACGGGTCGCGCTTGGGATCGCGGCACACCGCGCAGGGCGAGGCGTCGGTGAGATCGAAGCACTCCGCGCACAGCACGATGTCCCGCTTGAGGCGTGCGATGGCCTCGCCGAGTTCCTGACCCACGGCGTCCGGCGCGCCGAGCAAGAAGAACGCCAGGCGCGTGGCGGATTTGTCTCCGATACCGGGCAGACGTTTGAGTGCAGCCACGAGTCGATCGATCGGGGGAGCCGTTCGCATCGTCAGGCGTCAGTCAGCATTCGGCGGCACCGGGAGCTGGAGTCCCGCCGAGGCGCGCTGCAGCTCCGCCTGCACCGTTGACTGGGCATAGCCGAGCGCGGCGTTGAGCGCCGCTGCCGTGAGATCCTGGAGCATCTCGAGATCGCCCCGTTCGACCAGCGATGGCTCGATGCGCACCTCGTGCACGCGCAGCGCGCCGGTGACGACGGCGGTGACCATGCCGCCGCCGGAGGAGCCCTCGAAGCGACGCAGGGCGAGCTCCTGCTGCAGCGCGGCGAGCTTCGCCTGCACTTCCTGGGCCTGCTCCATCAGTCGCCCCAGCTCTTCGGGGTTCACCGGCCCGGCGCTCCTGAGGTGAGGGGACGAATTTCGGCGATCTCGCCTTCGAGCACCTCGAGGGCCAGGCCCACGGTGGGATGTTCGAGGGCGCGCTGGCGTGCCTGGCGGTCTCTTTCGCTTCCGGCCTGCGCATTCGCGTCGGCTGCGGTGGTGCCGTTCGTCTGCTCGACGTGCACGCGCATGGTGCCGCCGAAGAACTCGCCACTGATTTCCTCGAGCGCCTCGCGGCGGCTTTCGAGTCGCTGGGCGGCGAAGCGGTTGGGGGCGCCCATGCGGATGTGCGCGGTGCCGCGCTCCAGCAGGGAGCAGTCCTCGAGGGCCGCGGCGAGGCGGGGGTTGCGGCGCTCGGTGAAGGCGTGCAGGCGACTGAACACGGTATCGAGCGGTACCGAGGCTGTCGGTGGTTCGTGCTCGGCGTCCGGCGGCGGCGGCTCCGGTTCGGCCGGCGGCGCGCTCGCTCTGGCGGGCGCGGAATGCGTTGTGCCGTTCTGGCGCGCGTCGCGCGCGGGCCGGCTGGGCCGCGTCGTTGCGGAACCCTCTCCTCCGCCACCTCCCGCCGCGCCGCCGCCGGTGATGCGCTGTTCCAGCGCGTCGAGGCGCGCCAGCAGGCGGCCCACGTCGTCGCCGTCCGGCATGCTGGCGAGTCGCACCACCGCCATCTCGAGTACCGCCAGCGGGCGCGGCGCCCAGCCCAGGTCTTCCTGCTCGCGCACCAGAGAGCGGAACATGCGTCGCAGGCGCATCGCATCCGTGCGCCCGGCCAGCTGCTCGAGCTCCTCGCGCTCTGCGTCCGAGGCCTCGACGAGCCCATCGCGATCCGGCGCGATCCGCAGCACCACCAGGTCGCGCAGCAGCTGCAGCAGCGTCTCGCCCAGGCGCTTCGCGTCGGTGCCGGTCTCGGCCGCGCGAGCCATGGCATCGAGGGCCGCCGGCGCGTCGCCGGCGATGCACGCCTCGGCGATCGAGAGCAACAGGCGGCGGTCGACCAGATCCAACACCTGCGCCACCTGCTCGTCGTCGACCTCGTCGCCGCCGAACGCGATGATCTGGTCGAGCAGCGTCTGGGCGTCGCGCAGCGAACCGTCGGATTCGCGGGCAATCGCCAGCAGGCTCGTGTCCGAGATCGTCAGGGACTCGTCGCGGCACATCTCCTTCAGGCGGCCCACGATCTCGGCGGCGCCGATGCGGCGCAGGTCGTGGCGCTGGCAACGCGAGATGACCGTGAACGGGATCTTCTCCGGATTCGTCGTGGCGAAGACGAATAGGCTGCGCGGTGGGGGCTCTTCCAGCGTCTTCAGCAGCGCGTTGAACGCGGCGCCGGAGAGCATGTGCACTTCGTCGACCACGTAGATGCGGTGCTTGCCGGGAGAGGGCGCGTAGCGAATTGCCTCGATGATCTCGCGCACGTCGTCGACGCTGGTGCGGCTGGCGGCGTCGATCTCCTGCACGTCCGTCGAACGGCCCTCGATGATTTCGCGGCACGACGCGCACTCACCGCACGGTGTGTCCGTCGGGCCCTTCTCGCAGTTCAGGCAACGCGCAAGGATGCGCGCGAGCGTCGTCTTGCCGCAGCCCCGCGGTCCGGTGAAGAGCACTGCATGCGGCATGCGATCCATGCGGATCGCGTTGCGCAGCGGCGTAGTGACGTGCGCCTGCCCGACGACGTCGTCGAACGCCTGCGGCCGCCACTTCCTGGCCAGGACCTCGTAACTCACGCGGGCAGTGTAGCTCCCCCGGCGAGGTGAGTGACGCGTTTCGGGGAAGGGGGGCTTCCGGCGAATGGCTCGGTCTCGCCGGGGGGCTCTGGGGTACGCGGTGAAGTGGTGGGTTCCCGGCTCGGGGTCGGGGGCAGCTCCGGCTCGGCCTGCGCTTTAGTTCGCCTCCAGCCCCCCTTCCCCGAAACGCTCGGCCTTGATCGCCCCCCGCCGCCTGGCCGTTGGTGCCGGAGGTCGGGTTTCCCGCGGTCCCCGTGAAGCGAACGATGCCGTGGCGGGCAGGCTTGATGAAATCGGGCGCCGCTCCGCGGCGCCGTCTATACCCACTGAGGTTACGAGCGGAGGACTGTCCCTCTTGCCCCCGGGCTGGGGCGTTGCGCACGCCTCGGAGGCAGTCAGTGGGGTGGGTTGGGGTCCGCGCGCGGAACGGAGCCGCCTGAGGCAGATCGGGAACCGAGCTCATTCGCTGCGGCGACATGAGCACGAGGACCCCAACCCACCCCACTCCCCCGACCAACCACCGAACCGAGGGCCCGCTGCGGGGACGGGAGATCGCAGGGTGATCCGCTCGCAACCGAGGCCCCGTTACCGCTGCTTCCTTCCGGATCTGACGGAGTTCACGGAGATCGTGATCGAGCGGGACCCTGCGATCGCCGGTTCCCGCAGCTGTCGAAAACTACCGCGTGGCTCCCGCGGGGGCCATCCAAGGGGTTGGCGGAGAGGGTGGGATTCGAACCCACGGTACCCTTGCGAGTACACCTGATTTCGAGTCAGGCACGTTCAACCGGACTCCGCCACCTCTCCGCCGAAGCGGCAGAAGTTACCGCATCCGGGCACCGCGCTACCGTCCTCCACCGATATGCCGTATCGCGAGCCCCATCCCCTCCGCTTCGACGCCGTTGCAAATTTCCGCGATCTGGGTGGCCACCGCGCTCGGGATGGCCGCCGGGTGCGCCCCGGCCGCCTGTTCCGCAGCGGCCATCTGGGCCACGCCACCGAGCGCGATCGCGGGTTGCTCGCGGAGCTGGGTCTCCGGCGCGTCTTCGACTTTCGCACGCCTCGCGACATCGAGGTCGATGGCGAAGACCGCCTGCCGCCGGGTGCTGCATCCGTGTGTCTTCCGATGCACGATCCTTCCACCGCAAAGGACCTGCGTGGCGTGATCGAATCCAGCACGCCGGAGGAGCTGCAGGAAATCTTCGGGGGTGATGGTGCCGCCGAGCTGATGCGGCGCGGTGCGGCTGGGCTCGTGAAGACGCGTTGCACGCAGTACGCGGAGTTTCTCGCGCGGCTCGCGGAGTCCGAGAGCTATCCCGCGCTATTCCACTGCTCCGCGGGAAAGGACCGCGCCGGGTGGGCGGGCTCGGTGGTGCTGCTGGCCCTCGGTGTCGCCGAGGAAGAGGTGATCGAGCAGTACCTGCTGAGCAACCGTGCGACCGACGAGATCGCAGCGCGGACCGGCGGCGGTGTGAGTCTGGAGAACTGGCACAGGCTCTTGTTGCCCTTGCTCGAGGTGCGCCGCGAGTACGTGGAGGCCTCGTTCGAGGCGGTGCGGGTCGAATACGGTGACTTCGACACCTACCTGCGCAGGGGGCTCGAGTTCTCCGACGCGCAGCGTGAGCAGCTGCAGGCGAACTTGCTTGAGCCCATCTAGCATGTTTCCCGCGCGCTCAGGGGCCCTGCGCATCGCGGCGGCGCTCGGCGCGGTTCTGCTGGCGCCGTGGGCGTGCCGTTTGCTCTCGCTGCTCGATCAGCGTCAGGGCATCTCCGCGGCGGATTGGCGGGGCTTTGCCGCGGATGCGGGCGCGGCGCTGCTCTGCCTCGCGCTGGTGTGGCTGCTCGCGGCGCTGTCGCGCTGGCTCGCCGTCGCAAGCGCCGTCCTGCTGGCTCTCGCTTACTACGCCAACTCCGAGACGATCGCGGCCCTGGGCACGGTGGCATCGCCGCTGGATCTCTCCTTCTTTGCCGATCCCACGTTCGTGGGGGGCTCGGTGCTGGCGCTTTCGCACCCGCTGGTGCTCGCCGCGCTTCTGGTCGGCACTCTGGTGCTGGCGGCCTGGGGCGTATCGCGGCGGCCGTTCGGCGACGTGGCGCTGGCGCTCTGCGCCGGAGGTTTCGTGCTCGCTGCGCTCAGCCTCGCGGGCGGCGATCCCGCGCTCGCCACCTGGCGGCAGGTCAACGCCCTGGTGCACAACGCCGAGTGGTTGGTGCTGCGCCAGGATGCCGCCCGGGGCGGGGGCTATGCGAGCTCCGCGCGGGCCATCATCGAGAGTGAGCCCTCGCTGGCCGCGGACCTCGCCGCTCCGCCGCGCTTTGCCCTGGACGGTCGTCGCAAGAATGTGTTGCTGGTGATTCTCGAGTCGGTGTCGGGCAACTATCTGCCGACGGCCACCGCTGCCCACGGCCGCGACGGCGTGAATCGCATGCACAATCTCGACGCCGCCTTCGCCGGAAACGTCGGGTACGCCAGTTTCTTCACGCACCAACGCCGCACGAACCGGGGGCTCTACACGCTCCTGTGTGGCGAGTACCCTCGGCTCACGGCGGGCATGCCGAAGATGACGGTGGCGGCGGCGCGACCGTGGCAGCGCTGTCTGCCCGAGATTCTGCGCGATCACGGCTACCACACGGTGTATCTGCAGTCCGCGCCGCTGGCCTTCATGCTGAAAGACCGCTTCATGCCGGCCATCGGGTTCGACGAGACGCTGGGCCACGATTCGTTCGAGCGGGCGTATCTGCGCACGCTCTGGGGGGTCGACGATCGGGCCTTTCTCGAGGCTGCGCTCGTCGAGATCGAACGTCTGCGTGCCCGCGGCGAGCCGTGGTTCCTGACGCTGCTCACCGTGGGGAGCCATCACCCCTTCGTCGTGCCCGAGAGCTTCGAGTCGCCCTACCAGACGGACTTTCGACGCGCCTTCGCTTACCTCGATGTTGCCGTCGCCCGTTTCCTGCACGGGCTCGAGAAGAGCGGTATGCGCGACGACACCCTGGTGTTGATCACCTCCGACGAGTCGGCCGGGGATCTCGGGCAGGTGAGTGACACCACCGCCGGAATTCTGAGTCAGAACTGGGGCTTCTTGGTGGCCATGACGCCGGAGCGCAGTCGCGGTCTGGTGACGGAGCCCTTCGCGCAGAGCGACGTGGCTCTCTCGATTCTCGACTATCTCGGCCTTGGCGAGAGCGGTGCCGAGCTGTTCGGACGCAGCGTTTTCCGGAGTTACGACCGGGGCCGTCGACTCTTCTTCGGCAACGTGAACCACCGCACGCTGGGGGGCATCAGGCCCGACGGCTCACTGGTGCAGTGCGAGCTCGAGGGGCTGCGCTGCGCGCGCTACGCCACCGAGGCCGGGCGCTTCTTCGCGCCGAGCCTGCCGCGCACGCGCGCGGCGCCCGGCTTCGAAGAGCAGATTCGCGAAGTGGCGCGCCGCAGCCGGCCCCCGCGTGACGATGCGCCGCTGACGATCCCGCTATTGACCAATCCCGTCTTCGAGGTGCGCAAGCGCGAGCGTCAGATGGTGCAGGGCATCTCCCAGCTGGCCCTCGAGCCGAACGAATGGATCGAGGTCGAGCTCGTCGCCGAAGCCCGCGGCGAAGGGCGCGTGGAGCTGGTCCACAACGTCGAGCTGTCGAAGAAGCGAAAGCCCTTGCGCACGACGACGCGCCTCGACGCCGGTCAGACCTTGCACCTGCGCTATGCGTTCGCCTCGGATCTTCCCATCTCGCAGTCGCGGGTGAAGACCACGGCGAAGCTGCTGGAGGGAGACGCCGTCGATCTGCTGTTCCACAGACGCCGCTTCGTTTTGCGGCGCAACGGCGAGCGCCCGGCCCAGGGCGTGCATCTCGAGCTCTACTCGCTCGCCCCGCCGTCCGGTGACCCGCAGGCGCTCTCGCCGCAGATCGTGCCCATCCAGGAATTCGCCGGCTTCCTCGAGGCGAGGGAGCGTCGTGGCATGCAGGACGACGATGAGGGCGGAGACGTCTTCGACTGATGCTGATTTCGCGGCGCGCCGAGCCCGGGCGATCATGGCGCCGGACAGCGGACCGGAAATGGGGCGCGAGATCGGTTAAACTGCGCGCCCGAACTCGGTTGGGAGAATAGATTGGCGCGAGACGACTTGATCCAGGCGACGGGAACCGTCGAGAAGATTCTCGGTGGCGGTCGCTACAAGATCGCGCTGGAGAGCGGCCAGACTGTCACCGCCCAGCTCTCGGGTCGCATGCGCCGCTTCCGCATCCGGGTGATTCCCGGTGACCGGGTCCAGGTGGGCGTGTCGCCCTATGACCCGACGCATGGCTTCATCACCTTCCGCCTGCGCGAAGGTCAGACCCAGGTCGGCTGATTTTCGATGCGCGCACTCGAGATGCGCGCATTCGACGCATGGAATCGCGTGCGTCTCGCATGCGTGCGCGTGCGCAACCCCGGGCTCGAGATCGATCCACGCGCCAGCTCGAACCTGGCGCTCGCTCGCTACAACATGGGCCCGGGCGCGACCTTGCGCATTGCGGCCGGCGTCGTCACCGAGCGCATCGCCGGGCGCCTGCACTTCGTGCTCTACCCCGGCGCGGCAGTCGAGATCCAGGCCGGCGCCTGGTTGCGCACCGAGGTGAGCGATCTGCACATCGTCGCCTACGAGGGGGCCAGGCTCGTGATCGGGCCGGAGACTCTGCTGAACGGCTGCTTCGTCAGCGCGAAGCTCGACGTGCAGATCGGCCGGCGCTCCATGCTCGGGCCCGGCACACGGATCTACGACGCCGACCAGCACGACATGGACGCCGAACGTCCGGAGCGCAAGGAGCCCGTGCGCATTGGCGAGTTCGTGTGGGTGGCCGGCGATTGCACGATTCTGCGCGGCGTTCAGATCGGCGATCACAGCGTCGTCGGAGTCGGGTCCCTCGTCACGGGCGACATCCCCGCCCACACGCTCGCCTATGGCCGGCCGGCCCGGCCTTGTGGCACGGTCGGCGACCGCACCCACACCAGCTGATTCGAGGTCAGGAAGACCATGTCACTTCGCATCGCATTCTTTGGGCAAGCCGCCTTCGGCAAGGACGTCTACGAGCGGCTCGTCGAGCAGGGTCACGAGATGGTCGGCGTCTATACGCCGCCGGAGGGCAAACGGCCCGACCCGCTGGCCGAGGCGGCCCGAGCGCGGGGCGATACGCTCGTGCAGGCGAAGCGCTTTCGCCGCAAGCGGGGTGAGGCCTTCGAGCCGATTCCCGAGCTGCTCGCCGAATACGAGGCGCTCGGCGCCGAGCTCAACGTGCTGGCCTTCGTCACGGCGATCCTGCCGTCGGAGATCGTCGACCGGCCGGCCCAAGGCTCGCTCTGCTTCCACCCCTCGCTGCTGCCGAAATTCCGCGGCGGCAACGCCCTGGCGTGGCAGATCATCGAGGGCGAGACGGAGTCCGGCGTCACGGTGTTTCGGCCGGATGCGGGGGTCGACACGGGGCCCATCGTCGTGCAGAAGGGCGGTGTGGCGATCGAGTCCCGCGACACGGCGGGCTCGCTCTACTTCCAGAAGCTCTACCCGCTCGGCGTCGAGGCGTTGGCCGAGGCGGTGAACGCGATTGCCTCCGGCACTGCCGGTTTCGTGGCCCAGGACGAGACTCGAGCGAGCCACCAGGGCCTGGTGAGCGATGCGGATGCCCGGATCGATTGGGCGCGGCCGGCGGCGGAGCTCGACCGGCTCGCCCGCGGCTGCGACCCGCAGCCGGGTGCCTGGGCCGAGTGCGGTGGCGAAATCTTGCGGCTCTACGATGTGGTGCTCGAACCGGGGGGCAGCGACGCCGCCCCGGGCAGCCTGCTCGGCTTCGCAGACGGTGCGGCGCGCATTGCGGCGTCCGGTGGCTGCCTGCGCGTCGGGCGGCTGAAGCTCGGCGCTGCGGGTAAGCTCGCGGCGGCTGAGGCCGGCCTGGTGCCCGGAGAGCGGCTTCGCTGAAGTCGCCGGGGAGGGTGCCCGCGCCTCTCTTGACAAACGCCCAGAATGGCTCAACTTCGGCCCCCTTCCTGTCGAAGGAAGCGGCCCGGCGGCTTCGCCGCTGGAGTTCCCCCATCTTGAGTCCGGTTGGAGGACACAGCCCGGTGCAACCCATCCCCGAGGGGAAGGGGTGCGATCGGTGACATCCGGGGGCGCACGC
>JAFDDG010000155.1 GCA_019310965.1 Deltaproteobacteria bacterium | reverse complement strand
AGTTCTATCTGGTCTTCCTGGGTGTGGCCGCATTGCTGGTGGGCGTGTCCACCGGGCTCGTCGAACAGCCGGTCTGGGTGCAGTGGCTATCCTTCGCAGCGCTGTCGGCGGTGGCGCTGGTCGGGTTCCGCCGGCGTTTCTGGCAGAACATGGATCGCCGCGACTCCGATGTGCACGATGGCATCGTAGGCGAGAGCGGAACCCTCTCCGAGACGCTGGCACCGGGCGCCCAGGGCCAGGCGGAGCTGCGAGGCGCCGTCTGGAGCGTGCGCAACGTCGACGACATCACTCTCGAAGCCGGAGCTCGAGTGAGCACGGTCGAACTCGATGGTCTGGTGCTGCTCGTTCGCCGCGCCAGCTAACAAGGACCGGAGGACCCTATGGAAACCGTTGTCGCCGTCATCGGCATTGCCATTCTCGTCATCTTCGTCATTGCGAGGACGGCAGTCGTGGTTCCCCAGCAAGCCGCCTACGTCGTGGAGAACCTGGGCAAGTACAGCAGGACACTGTCGGCGGGCTTCCACATCCTGATCCCCTTCATCGAGAAGGTGGCCTACAAGCACAGTCTGAAGGAGCTGGCGGCGGACATCCCGGAGCAGGTCTGCATCACCCGGGACAACGTGCAGGTCGGTGTCGACGGCGTGCTGTATCTCAAGGTCCTCGATCCGCGAAAGGCCTCCTATGGCATCAGCAACTACTCCTTCGCCATCTCGCAGCTGGCGCAGACGACCCTGCGCAGCGAGATCGGGCAGATCGATCTCGACCGCACCTTTCTCGAGCGCGCCAACATCAACGCCTCCGTCGTGAGCGAGGTCGACAAGGCCACCGAGCCGTGGGGCGTGAAGGTGCTGCGCTACGAGATCAAGAACATCAACCCGCCCCAGGACGTGCTCCACGCCATGGAGAAGCAGATGCGCGCGGAGCGCGAGAAGCGCGCCGTGATCCTCACCTCCGAGGGCGAGCGCGATGCCCAGATCAACAACGCCGACGGCGACAAGCAGCGGGTGATCAAGGAGTCGGAGGCGAAGAAGACGTCGCAGATCAACGAAGCGGAAGGCCAGGCTGAGGCAATCCTCGCGGTGGCCAGGGCCACGGCGGAGGGCCTGCGCGCGGTGGCGCTCGCACTCACCGCAGAGGGCGGCGACGCCGCCATGCGGTTGCGCGTGGCCGAGCAGTACGTCGAGCAGTTCGGGAAGCTCGCGAAGGAGGGCAATACCTTCGTCGTGCCGTCGAATCTCGCCGATATCAGCTCGATCATCGCCTTGGCCACCGGCATCGGCCGTGGCGCCGCGCCCAGCGGTGGAACGTCGCCGAGCGGCGCCTGACGCTCCGGGCCCGAATCCCCGCGCCCATGCGGTATGCTGAGGCGCCCGCCAGCCTGGCGGGCGTCGCGATCATCGAAGGAGTGAAGCGTGGGCGGTCCCCTCAGCGGTGTGAAGATTCTCGAGGTGCAGGGCATCGGGCCGGGGCCGTTCTGCACGATGATGCTGTCGGACATGGGCGCCGAGGTGGTGCGCATCGATCGCGCTCAGAATGCCAAGCCCGACAAGTCCGGGCCGCCGCCGGGCGACTTTCTGGCGCGGGGGCGTCGCAGCGTCGCACTCGACTTCAAACATCCCGACGGCATCGCAGCCATGCTGCGTCTCGTCGAGGACGCCGACGTGCTGATCGAGGGCTTCCGGCCCGGTGTGATGGAGCGCCTGGGCCTCGGCCCGGACGTCTGCCTGGAGCGTAACCCGCGCCTCGTCTACGCCCGCATGACCGGCTGGGGCCAGGACGGGCCGCTGGCGAGCGCGGCCGGCCACGACATCAACTACATCGCGTTGGCCGGTGCGCTCGCGCACATCGGTCGCGCGGGGCAAGCGCCGGTGGCGCCTCTCAATCTGGTGGGCGACTTCGGAGGCGGCGGCATGCTGTGCGCCTACGGTGTCGTCTGCGCGCTGGTCGAGCGCGCCACCTCCGGCAAGGGGCAGGTGGTGGACGTGGCGATGATCGATGGCGTCGCCTCGCTGATGACCATCCTGCACGCGGCCCAACAGTCGGGGTGGTGGCGCGAGGAGCGCGGCACCAACCTGCTCGACGGCGGCTCTCACTTCTACGATGCCTTCGAGACCAGCGACGGCCAGTATATCTCCGTCGGCTCGATCGAGCCGCAGTTCTACGCCGAGCTGCTCGAGAAGACGGGCCTCGCCGACGAAGAGCTGCCAGCACAGCACGACAAGTCGCAGTGGCCCGCCATGCGGGAGCGCATGTGCGAGATCTTCAAGCGAAAGAGTCGCGACGAGTGGTGCGAGATCATGGAGGGCAGCGACGTGTGTTTCGCACCGGTTCTCACCATGAGCGAGGCTCCGCACCACCCGCACATGAAGGCGCGCGGCACTTTTGTCGAAGCGGGAGACGGCAAGACCCAGGCCGGCCCGTCGCCGCGCTTCAGTCGCACGCCGGGCGCCGTGCAGGGGCCCCCGCCGATCATCGGTCAGCACACCGACACCGACGAGGTGCTCGCCGACTTCGGCTTCTCCGACGAGGAGATCGCGAAGCTGCGCGAAGCGAAGGCGATCGCCTAGGGCAGAATTCCTGCTGGGCCTTTCACCGCTGCGCGGTTCTCACGTGCAGCGGTCGTCGGACTTCACGCGGGGACGCGTTCGCCGCAACGCTCACCAGTCGCGTGGCTTCTCGTAGCTGGGTGCCACGAGCCGCATGAAGTAGTCATGCTTGCCCACCATGCGGTCCCGCCAGCCGTATTTCTCGCGAAACGCGGCGTCGACCCTGCGGATCTCCGCGTCGTCCTCGATGAATTCGACGTGCAGCGGATGGTCGACGCCGGAGATTCGAAGCCGCAGGTTGGGATCGCGTTTCAGGTTGCGCAGCCAGCGCGTCTCGTTCGTACGGATCGTGCCGGTACCGTCCAGCAGGGCCAGCCAGATGCGGGTCAGACGGAGATCTCCATCCGGGTCCACGGTTGCCACCTGCACCGACCACCGCTCGTCTGCTTCTGCCCAGTCCAGCGGCCCGGTGGCGGAATC
>JAFDDG010000076.1 GCA_019310965.1 Deltaproteobacteria bacterium | reverse complement strand
TCGCGCACCTCCGCGAAGCGCACGCGGGCCTCTGCAGGAGCGCCCCCCTCCAGGGCCTGCATGCCGAGCCGAAGCCCTTCCGAAGGGCTCGTCGGAGCGTCTCCGGTGGCCCCCATCCAGAGCAGCGCGAGCCCCAACGCAAGCGGCGCGAACATTCTCGCTGTTGCCTGCCGAGACCTCGAATGTGCCACCACCACCCCCCGTATCCGCAGTGTGAAGGGACCCGAGCCCGTGTCAATGGAGCTGCCAACGGGTTGGCTCCGGTTCGCAGACGGTCTTCGGGTTCGTCGTGTCATCGTCGCTGGTCTCGGTTAGGTTTCGACGACGTTGCGTGCCTTCAAGTTCGGAGCTTCCTGCGCGCTCTCGCGGCATGTCAACCGGCGAGTGCTCGCGTTCCTTCTGCTGCTGCCCCTCGTTCTGGAAGCGGAGGCTCGTGCAGAGGCTTCCCCGCGCGGCCTCTGGGTGCTGTGTGAGGGCTCCCAGCGTGTTCTCGAACATCCGGAGCGGATCGACCGGCTGCTCGCCGACGCCCGCGCGATGGGCGTGAGCGACCTCTTCGTCCAGGTCTACCGGGGCGGACGGGCCTGGTTCGCTTCCAGCCTGGCAGACCCGGCACCCTATGCAGCGACCTTCCGAGAGGGCGAACGTGACGCGCTCCAGGTGCTGATCGCGCGGGCTCACGAGGCCGGGCTCCGCGTGCATGCCTGGGTCAACGTCCTATCCATGGCCGGGCACGCTGAGGGGCCGCTGCTGCGGGATCTGGGTCGAAGAGCGGTTGCTGTCGACCAGCACGGCCGGTCGATCCTCGACTACCCGGAGTTCGAGGTTCCCCCGCCCGACCGCGAGTACTACCGGATGGGAACACCTGCGGTGTGGCTCGATCCCGCCGCTCCCGGCGTGGCCGAGCGCCTGGCGGAGACCCTGGTCGAACTCGTGCGCGGATACCCGGGCCTCGATGGCCTGCACCTCGATTACGTCCGCTACCCGGATGTCCTGCCCTATTCGCCGGGAACCCGCTTCGGCGTGGGTCTCTCCTTCGGCTACGGCGAGTTCTCCCGGCTGCGCTTCCAACGGGAGACCGGCCTCGCGGCGCCTCAGGGCAAGAGCGTGCTGAACGCGAATCGCTGGGATGACTGGCGGCGAGCCAAGCTGACCCAACTCGTCGCGCTGATCGGACGCAGCGCACGAGCCGAGCAGCCTCGCTTGCGCATCTCAGCCGCGGTGATCGCCGATCGGGAGCGCGCCTATCTGGTGGATTTCCAGGACTGGGCGAGCTGGCTGGATGACGGCTTGCTCGATTTCGCCGTGCCCATGCTCTACACGCGGGATGCGACGCTCCTTCGTCACGGCGTCGAGGCGTTGTCGGGTCTCGGCGCGCGCCGTGAGATCTGGGTTGGGCTCGGATCCTGGCTCTTTTCAAACCAGCCCGAGGAGGCCATGGCCCAGCTCGAGCGCGTCGAGCAGATCGGCGGCCTCGGCAGCGCCCTCTTCTCGTGGGACTACATCGCCGAGCATCCGGAATTGCTCGATGCACTGACACCCCCGCCTGCGGTCGATCCGATGCTGCCGGCGGCGCCTGCCGAGGCTTCGGCGGCTGAGCTGGATGGCGAGGATGGCCTCCGTTCCGAGTGATTTCGCGAATGAGGGATGACTTCTCGGAAGAAGGGACGAGCTCGACGATCGGCGGCGAACTCGACTACGAGCTGCCCAGCGAGTGCATCGCGCAGACCGCCGTCGAGCCCCGGGATGCCGCCAGGTTGCTGGGCCTGGGGCGGACGAGCGGTGAGATCCGCCATGGGCAAGTGAGCGACCTCCCCGATTGGCTGCGGCCTGGCGACCTGCTCGTGGGAAACGTCACCCGGGTCGAGCCGGCCCGGCTGCGGGGTCGAAAGGCCAGCGGGGGGAAGGCAGAAGCTCTGCTGCTGAGTGCAGCCAAGGGCGGTGGCTACCGCGCGTTGGTACGCTGCTCGGGCCGGCTTCGGGTGGGGCTCGAACTCGTCTTCGAACGCGAGGATCGAAACTGTACGGCTCGTGTCGAAGCGGTGGGTGAACGCGGCGAGGCCGTCCTGGCGTTCGACCTGGCGGAGGGCGAGAGCCCCTACGCGTTTGGCGAGACTCCGCTGCCGCCCTACATCCGACGGGCCGCTGCGGACGCCCGGGACCCGGCGCGCTACCAGACCGTCTATGCGCGGGCGCCGGGCTCGGTCGCTGCACCGACTGCGGGCCTGCATCTGACCCGCGACCTCCTGGCCCGTCTGGCTCAGGCTGAGATCGATTGGGCGGAAGTGATCCTCCACGTAGGGCCCGGGACTTTCCGTCCCATCAGCAAGGAGAATCTCGAGGAGGGGGAGCTGCACGCGGAGCCCTACGAGCTATCCGAAGCGACAGCGCAGGCGATCGAGGCCACCCGCCGCCGCCGCGGCCGGGTGATCGCGGTCGGAACCACCAGCTGCCGAGTGCTCGAGAGCTGTGCCCGTGAAGACGGCCGGGTCGACGCCGGCGCGGGCGAAACGCGGCTCTTCTTGCGGCCGGGCTCGCGCTTCCGGGTCGTGGACGGGCTGCTCACGAACTTCCATCTTCCCCGCTCCTCCCTGCTCCTGCTCGTGGCCGCCTTCGCCGGGCGAGCGCACGTGCTGCGAGCCTATACGGAGGCCATCGAAGCGGGCTACCGCTTCTACTCCTACGGCGACGCGATGCTCATCCAGTGAACCCTCTTCCCTTCGAACTCCAGGCCCAGGACGGAGACGCCCGGACGGGGCGCCTCACCACGCCTCATGGCGTCATCCAGACCCCCGCCTTCATGCCGGTCGCCACCTACGGTGCGGTGCGTGGTGTCGATGCCGTCGATCTGGAGAACCTGGGCGCCGAGATCGCGTTGAGCAATACGTATCACCTGCACGAGCGCCCGGGGGAGACGGTGATCGAAGGCCTCGGTGGGCTGCACGGCTTTACCGGTTGGCATCGGCCTTGGCTCACCGATAGCGGTGGCTTCCAGATCACCTCGCTCGCCGACCGCGTCAAGGTCGATGAAGAAGGTGTGACGTTCGCCTCCGCCCTCGACGGAACACGGCGGCAGCTGACACCCGAGAGCGTCGTCGAGATCCAGGCGGCGTTGGGCTCTGATATCGCCATGGTCCTCGACGAGTGCGTGCCCGAGGCGGTTGCCGATCCGGCAAGGGCAGCCTTGGCGCAGGCGCGCAGCTTGCGCTGGGCAGAGCGCGCCCGCCGCTCGCACGTCCGCAAGGATCAGGCGTTGTTCGGGATCATTCAGGGTGGCTCCTCGCCGGCCCTGCGACGCGAGAGCGCCCGGGAGACTGCGGCGCTTGGCTTCGACGGCTATGCCCACGGAGGGCTCGGCCTCGGCGAGACGAACGACGCCCGACGCGAAGCCATCTATGAGGCCCAGGGCGAGCTTCCGGCCGCGCGCCCTCGCTACTTGATGGGCCTCGGCAAGCCCGAGGATCTGGTCCGCGCCATCGGGTGTGGCGTCGACCTCTTCGATTGTGTCGTCCCCACCCGCCACGCGCGGCATGGTCTGCTGTTCACCAGCGAAGGCCAGATCGTGGTGCGCAACGCGCGTTTTGCCACGGACGAGCGCGCGCCCGACCCCAACTGCGATTGTCCGACCTGCGCTCGGCATAGCCGTGCCTTCTTGCGCCATCTGCTCCGGAGCGGGGAGAGCCTTGGCGCGAGGCTCGCGAGCCTCCACAACCTTCGCTTCACCCTGCGGCTGATGGAGCGAGCACGCGAGGCCATCGCCCGGGGGCAATTCGCCGCTCTACGCGACGAGATCATCGGCCTGGCCGATCGCCGCCTGGGTTAGGAGGCGGTAGCCGGCGTCCGGGTGGGCCAACGCCCCAGAAACGTGGGGCTTTCCTCAAGTTGGAGCCAGGGGGCGCCGAATCCGGCTGCAGGAGGAGAGCGTTCGTCATGGCCGGATCGCAGCCGCGTCCTTCCATCAAAATCAAGGCCCAGTTGCCCACCTCCGGTCTGGCCGCAGGTGCTGTGGGTGCGGTGGCACTTGGCCTTGGCGTAGCGGGCTTCCCGATCTGGGTCACGGCCCTCTGGGTGGTTTTCGGCTCGGCCGGCGCCGGTTGGCTGGAGATCCGCAATTCCGCGCCGCTGCGACAAAGCGCGACACGCGCCATGTCCGTTGTGCAGCGCCTTGGCGAAACCGGGCCGGCAGCCATCGACGCGGAAGAACTCGACGACCTTGGCGAATTCGGCGACGCGCTGCGCCGCTTCATCGGCAGGCAGCGAACGTTGGATGCTTCGGTGGGACGCTTCCTTCAAACGCTTCAGGTCCTCCCCATGCAGATTCGCGAGAGCAATCGTGAAGTGGATGAGAGCGGTGAAGCGATCGGTGAATCGGTCGAGGAGGCTGCTTCCCTGCTGGCGCATATCAACACCTCGATTCGAAGCATCAACGAGGAAGTGGATAGCTTGTCCCGCTCCGCAGAGGAGGCCTCGGCGTCGATCCTCGAGATGGGGAGCACCAACGAAGAAGTGGCCCGGATCGCCGGCTCCCTGCACCAGGCGGCAGATGCCTCGACGACCGGTGTGCATCAGATCAGCGCCAGCATCCGACAGGTGGCGGATAGCGCCGATACCGTGCAGTCGATGGCGGAAGACTCCGCTTCAGCCATGGTCGAAATGGATCGCGCCATCCAGGAAGTGACGACCCATGTGGCCGATGCCGCGGAACTCACGGATCGGGTGAGCACGGGAGCCCAGGAAGGCAGCGCAGCCGTGACGGCGACCATCGACGGCATCGCTGAGATCCGTGACCAGACCCAGGGAGCCAAGGCCGTGGTCGAGCGGTTGGCCTCTCGGATCGGCGAGATCGGCGAGATCGTGAACGTGATCGGCGGGATCAACGATGAGACCAACCTGCTCTCGCTGAATGCCGCGATCATCGCCGCCCAGGCGGGCGAGCAGGGGAAGGCGTTCGCTGTCGTCGCGAACCACGTGAAGATCCTCGCTCAGCGCACGGCATCGAGTACGGGTGAGATCGAATCGCTGATCAAGGCGGTGCAGGATGAGTCCGCAAACGCCGTCGAAGCGATGGCGGCGGGGATTCGATCGGTCGAGATGGGCGTGGAGCGCTCGTGCAGGGCGGGCGAGGATCTTTCTCGAATCCGGATCTCGGCCCAGGATGCGAGCGCGCGGGTTGGCGAGATCGCCAGGGCGACGGCCGAACAGAGCCGAAACTCGAAGCACGTCACCGAGGCGGTGCAGCGCACCTCTTCGATGGTGCAGCAGATCTCGACGGCGATGATCGAGCAATCCAGCGCGGGTCAGACGCTGCTTCGCAATGCGGAGGAATCCCTGGAGCTCTGCCGTCAGGTGCACCGATCGACGGAAGAGCAGCGCGAATCGGGTCGCTTCATCACGGAAAGCATCAGCGCCATCGGTGAGATGATCCGGTCGATCCAGCAGAACACCGAGGGTCACCGCACCGCCAGCGATTCCATGTCCGGCGCGGTCAATCAGATACTCGAGGTTGCGCGGAAGAGCGGCACGGGCACCCAGGCCCTGCAGGAGCAACTCGGCCGGCTCCACGCCGAGGCTCTCTCGCTGGCCAACGCAACGCAAAGCGAAGGACGCTGAAGACGGCCCCGGGCCGGGCCTCAGCTTTGGCGGCGCATTTCGTGGGCGACGGCCAGGCCGGCGAGATACGGCAGATCCTCGCCGAGGGCGCTGGCCTCGATGCGCAAGGGGTCGCCCACCGCGGGCCAGGTTCGTGCGCGTACCTGCTCGCGAACCGGGCCGAGGCAGAGATCCTCTCCCGCTGCGGTGACGATCGTGCCAAGCACCACACATTCCGGTGCCAGCGTGAAGGCCAGGTGGACGATTCCGCGGGCCAGGTAGTCGTTGAAACGCGCCATCTCGGAGAGCGCGAAGGCATCGCCCTCGCGAGCCGCCAGCACGACGTGCTCCGGCCGGGGGGAGCCGTCCGGCCCAGCCAGCAAAGCGACGCGACTGGACGCGGGCGTGATCTGTGCCAATCGCTCGGCCCAGGCGGCACCCCCGATGTAGGCCTCGAGACAACCACGCATTCCGCAGTGGCAGAGATCGCCCTCCCACTCGATCGGGATATGTCCCACCTCGCCAGCGCTGCATGCCACGCCGCGATGAATCCTTCCGCCGAGGATGAGCCCACCGCCGACCCCCGTGGACATAGTGAGGTAGACCATGTGCTGGGTGCCCTGCCCGGCCCCGTAGTGCCATTCCGCCAAGGCCGCAGCATTGGCGTCGTTGTCGAGCTGCACCGGACAGCCAAGCTCGGCCTCGAGCAGCTCTCGCACGGGAGCTCGATCCCAATGGGGCAGATTCGGAGGCCTGAGGACCACGCCCAAATCCACGTCGAGGGGGCCGGCCACGGAGACACCGACCACCGCCAGATCCCGAGGCGAGCTGCCGTGCTTGGCCAGGAGCTGCCGCAGGTCTTCCGCCATTCTGCGCAAATCCGTCTCGGCATCGCCCGAGGGCTGCGTCGGACGGCGGGCGCGGGCCGCAATGGCGGCCGCTGTCCCACCCCCCGTGTCGTCCGCAAGGGCGAAGGCCGTCTTGGTACCGCCGATATCGATGCCTGCGAGCAGCGTGGCCTCGGCCCTCCTCGGATGGAACGCGCAGGCTAGCAACCAGGCCGGCTCTACGGGGTGGATCCGCCCCTGGCTCAAGTTCGCGCTGAGCGACGCCGATCCGGAAAAGACAAACGCGGGCCGCGTTGTGCGGCGTGATCTGCACCACAGAAAGCCCGCGACCCGGGGGAACCATGTCCAGCCTGCTTCATTGCTGCGGCCAATTCGGCTTTGCAGTCGCCCTGCTCGGTATGCTCGGTGGCTGTGCCATCGATCTGAAAGATCCCTACAACGATCGCGCCCGCCTGCGGGAAACCCAGAAGGAATTCACCCAATACATGCGTTGGGGGCTGATCGACAAGGCGGCCCAGTTCGTGGTCGACGAACAGCGGGCCGAGTTCGAAACCCTGGCGCCGAGCCTGACCGAGCTCCGGTTGACCGACCACGAGACCCTGAGCGTCGAATCCATAGACGAGAACCACGCCAGAGTCCTCGTGCGCTTTCAAGGCTATACGATGAGTTCGCCGATCGAGCGCACCATCAACATCAAGCAGGATTGGACGTTCGATGAGACCACGCGGGTCTGGATGGTTTCTCTCGAAGTCGATCTCCTGCGCAAAGCACTGGGAATCGCCGCACGGTGAGTGCCGAGGCTGTCGCATCGGACGGGGCTGAGCCTGGAGATCCTCGGGCCATGCTCCCGCAAATCCTCGTCGTCGACGACGTACCGATGTTTGTCGAACTCGAATCCATGTTCCTGTCAGGTTGCGGGAGCGTTCGTACGGCCAGCAATGGCCGAGAGGCCCTCGAGGCCCTGGCCGCCAGCCCGATCGATGTGGCCGTCGTGGATTTCCGTCTGCCCGATACGACGGGAGACGTCTTGTGCCGCGAGCTTCGCGAACTTGCAGGCGATCCCACGCTTCCTGTGGTGCTCGTCTCGAGCGGAGACGCGGCAGAGCACGCGCTGGCCGTTCGGGCGGGTGCCAGTGACGTCATCAGCAAGCCTGTTTCGCGAACCGCCCTGGTGGGCGCCGTCTCGCGGATGCTGGTACCCGGCGGCCCGCGCGGCCTTCCGAGGATCCCCTGCGACACCCCTGCTCGCTTGCGTGGAGCCGACCTGGAGATCGAGGGTCGCGTCGTGAATCTTTCCCGAGGTGGCCTCTTCGTGCGCGCCGATTGGCTCCCGCCCCAAGGCAGCGAGTTCACGGTCGAGTTCACCCTGCCTGACGACGATACGCCTCTGGCTCCAACCGCCACCGCCGTGTGGCGGCAGCCCGGCAAGGATCGCAGCGCCAACGGCTTTGGGATGCGCTTCCTCGAACTCGATGGCGCCACCTTGAACGCGCTCGATGGCTACGTACACGAGCGATATTCGCCGAGTGCGACGGATGCCTGGGCAGGAGCGCTTTCGTGAGCCTCAAGATCGGACTGCTGATGCTGGCCCTGCTGGTCCCCGCCAGCCTGGCGAACGCCAGTGAGTGGAGCGAAGACGATTCAGCCCGCTGGACCGCGATCCTCGACGAGGCCCGCGAAACCCTCCTCGCAGCGCGCTCTCGCGTAACCAAGGCAGACTACGCGTACCAGGACTGGCGCCAACGTCATTGGCCTCGCGGCGCGAAGAAGGGTGAGATGCTCACGGAGATCGACGAAGCCAAAGCCGCGCTTGCCGACGCCGAGGTTCTCTGGCCCGAGACGCTCGAGAAAGCTCGCAAGGCCGGGGCACCCCCCGGCCTGCTACGTCGGTACGACACTCCCGCGAGCCCCGACTGACGAACGGGCCAAGCCAGGGGCTTGACCGCCACTAGCGATGGGTCGGTCGCCACGTACCCGCGTCGAGTTCTCGCTCGTCGTAGAAGTCGCTCACGTTGGTCTGGTTCTCCTGCTCGCCGCGCACGACCATCAGGATCTCGTCGCCGCGCCGGATGATCGTGCTGCGCCGGGTAACGATCTGCCCATAGGGCTTGGAGCGCACTTCTTCGACGATCAGGGGTTCGTCGCCGCCGCCCATGGCCGGCAATCGGATGGTGGAGCCCTTCACTTCCACGGTCGCCTCGTAGCCCGTGATGTCGCGTGGTCCCGAAGAGCCCACGGTGGCGCCGGAACGGATCTCTTCCACGGCGAGGGAAGCACGCAGGGCGCGCAGGCGCTCCAGGCGGGCGTAGGCTTGTTCTGCTTGCTCACTGCGCTGCCCGGCCTGCTCCGGCGTAAGCCGGGCATAGGCGCCCAGGGGGCCCGTTTGGATCACCTCCGTACTCGAGCGTTGCTGGGCGGGAACCCGCTCCAGATCGTCCGTGAATGCCAGGCTTCCGTCCGCTGCGGTGTAGCGATACGCCGTCCCTGCACTCGCGGGCCCAGCCGCCAGTACGACGAGTGCGAGGCCCAAACCAGCACGAATCCACACGTTTCTGATCAGCATGTCCAACATCTCCTGCTTTTGCCGTCACTGAATAGTGCCTTTACGGTGACAAAAAGTGTCACTTTTTCGCACCCTTGGGGCCTCAACCCGAATGCAGATTCGACGCATCTCACGCGCAGCTATCCCATTTGACTCCCCGAGAAACCACCCCTAGTCTGCGAATCCCAGATTTGTTGCGGGGTGGAGCAGTCTGGTAGCTCGGCGGGCTCATAACCCGCAGGTCGCAGGTTCGAATCCTGTCCCCGCTACCACGTAGGCCCTCGGAATCCCAGCGGATTCCGGGGGCTCTTCGTTTCGGGGCTCGGGGCGGGGACCGGAATCGGGGCCGGATACGGACGGCTCGGCGGCGGACTCGCGGGCATCGGGGCCGGAATCGCCCCGTCAGTTCGCCAGCCCCATCCCCTCCAGGATCGCCTGGAAGCGGGGGTCGTCGCGGAGGGAGTCGTGGTTCCGCTGGTGCATCGGCGGTTTCCGCCTAGCTAGCAGCGTGCGCGCCGCCGCGCGGCGAAGAGGCCCGCGGTGGCCATCGCGAGCAGCGCGGTGAGGGCCGGCTCCGGCACGACGATCTTCTGCCAGGCCGAGGCGCCGCCGCCCGGGGCGAGCACGCTGGCGATGCCGGTGGGCGTGGTGATGACAAAGGGCGAAGTCAGGAGCTTGCTGGTGTACGTCCAACCGGCTGGAAGGGGCACGCCGGCCATGCCGCCCACGGCGTCGACATCGAAGCCCCCGGCGTACACCTGATCGATCGAGAACAGAGCGTACTCGTCCCCGCTGGTCGAGACGATCTTGTGGATCACCCGGCCCGCGTTGTACGTCAAGGTGGTACCCCGAGCGACCTGCGCTTCGATGATCGGGAGGCCGCTGACCGGATCGAACCCGATGAGCGCACCGCTCAAGACTTTCGCGATGAGAAAGAGGTCGGAGCCCGGGATGGTCGGTACCAGGTCGAGTTCCGTCGGGATGCTCGGGTCCAGGACAGGCGGCGTGTTGACCCCTGAGTCGAAAGTGATCAGGCGGGCGCTGGTGTCGCTGGAGTTCTTCTCCCAGTTGGGACCCGGAAGAGGAATCGCATTGAACTCGGCCAGCGTGCAGCCCTGGCACTGGTAGACGTGCCGGGCGGCGGCGTTCTCGGCCGGGAGATGCTCCCACAGCTCGAAGTTGAAGGGCATGGCCCGAGCGCCGACGGACCCGCCCAGGAGGACGAGGAGCGCAGCAGCGAGCAGCACGGTGGCGCGCAGGTAAGGGATCAGCATCTCTGTGTAGAGGTGGCTCGGCGACTCCCGATGTGTCACGGAGAATCCTGGGCCGCCCGAACCCTGTCCCCGCTACCAATCAAGCCCTCGGAATCCCAGCGGATTCCGTGGATCCTGGAGGGGTACGCTGGCGGACCGGACCGGGACACTCGGCGCACGCCCGAGGCTCTCAGGCTGCCCACGGCACTCGATACTGCGTGCCGAATCCAGTCCCAGCTACCACGTAGGCCCTCGGAATCGCACGCGGTTCCGGGGGCTCTTTGGTTCGGGAGCTGAGGCGGGACCGGATACGGACGGCTCCTCGGCGGATTCGCGGGCCTCGGGGACAGAATCGCCCTCTCACAATGCGGGATCAACAGCGGGGAGGCAGACGAGGCGCTGACCCGCTGGCCCGACGTGGTCGAGCCCCGGACCCGTCCTCCGCCGAAGGCCTACCTGGGCTGGGAGCGAGCGCGGTACCATCCTATTCGCAACGGAGGTACCCGCATGACCGGCATCGCAGCCTTGGCCGCATGGATCGTCACGATGGCCGTCGCCTACTTCGGGGTCGGCCCGCTGCTCCTCGAGGCGATCGAGGGCGTCGACCGCGGGATGATGCCGGTCGCGGCCCCGCTGCTGACCCTCGCGGGGTTCGTCGCGAGCGCATGGCTGACCGTGCGCTGGGCGCGCTCGATCGGGCGCCCCGCGGACGCCGCGGCGGGCGAGCCGGACGGTCTCGGCCGCCGGCGCTTCCTCGCGGGCGCTGCGAGCGTCGTCGCGGGCGGCGTGGCCGTGGGCGGCGCCGCACTCTCGCGCCTGGCCGGCTGGGCGACGGTCACCGGCCCCGCGCTGCGCGTCGCCGCACCGCAGACGGACCCGAATCCGCAGAGCGCGTGGGAAGGCGCGCGCGTGCGCAGCTACCGGCCGCTCGGCAACACGGGCGCCACCGTGTCGGACATCTCGATCGGCACGACACAGCTCTACCGCCATCCGGATCCCGTCGGCCTCGTACGCTCCGCCCTCGACCGCGGCGTGACCTACATCGACACGTCGCCCGACTATGCGGGCGCCACGGCGGAGCGCACGATCGGCGAGGCGATCAAGGGCCGCCGCGACGAACTCTTCCTCGCGACGAAGTGGTGCACGACCGAAGGCCACGTGCGCACGGGCGAAAGCGTCGAGACGTACATGGGCGTGATCGACGAGAGCCTCGCGCGGCTCGGCACCGATCGCGTGGATCTCGTGCACGTCCACGCGTGCGATAGCGAGGAGCGGCTGCTCGATCCCGCCGTGCACGAGGCGTTCGATCGGCTCAAGGAGCAGGGCAAGGTGCGCTTCATGGGCGTCTCGACGCACACGCCGCGCCTCGAGCAGGTCGCGCGCGCGGCGATCGACAGCGAGCGCTTCGACGTGCTCATGCTCGCCTATCATCACGGCGCCTGGCCGCAGCAGACCACGCTCATCGACGAGGCGGCTTCGAAGGGCATCGGCATCGTCGCGATGAAGACGCTCAAGGGTGCCTGGCACCAGGGCCTCGCCGAGAACCGCGCCGAGAAGGACGCGTACAGCCAGGCGGCGTTCAAGTGGGTGCTGCAGAATCCGTCGGTCGCATGTCTCGTCGTCTCGTTCTTCGAGAACCAGCACGTGGACGAGTACCTGCACGCCTCGGGCGCCGCGCTCGGGGCGAGCGACATGGCGATCCTCGAAGAATACGACCGCAAGATCGCCGGCACGCACTGCTTCCAGCACTGCGGCACATGCCTGCCGGCGTGCCCGGAGGGGCTCCCGATCCACGACGTGCTGCGGCACAGGATGTACTTCGAGGCCTACGGCGACCAGAAGCAGGCGATGCAGCTCTACGCGAAGCTCGGCAAGCAGGCCGACCTGTGTGCGGGCTGCTCGGCGCCGTGCGCGAACGCATGCCCGGTCGGCGTCCCGATCCAGGAACGCATGACCGGTGCGCACGACCTGCTGACGCTCGCCTAAAGACCGAACTCGTCCGTTGGCGCCAAGAAGGAAGTCACCTGGAAGTCGGACGTTCATCTCTTCTTCAAGCGCAGCATGCACAACCAGGTGCTCTACGGGGACGGAAGCCATCAAAGGAGCAGGCTCGCCGACACGCTGATGGGCCCCGTCGAGTTCTGAGGCCGACGATGATAGAGTGACCAGGCTCCACTGCTTCGAGTGCATGCGGGGAGGACATCGTGAAGACCCTGATCGAAAACTACAAGAGCTTTCCCGGCGAGCACTGCGGAAGCGTCGCGATGCGAGGCCTGCTCAACCATTATTGCAACCTCGCGCTTCCCGAAGCGGCGGTCTTTGGACTCGGGAGCGGCGTTGCGTGTGTCTACCTCGAAGCCCCCGGAATGGATCACGGTGTTTCGGTTTTCGGTCGCACGCTCGCACTCGAGTCGGACCTCGGCTCGAACCTGCAGGTCGACTACCGAGAGCAAACCGAAGACGACGATGACAATGCGTGGCGGATCGCGCGAGAAGAAGTTCTTGCGGGTCGCCCAACGATGCTCAGTGGCGACATCCTCTACTTGGATTATCGCGAATACAAGGTTCACTTCCCCGGGCATCGCTTCGTATTGGTCGGTTTCGATGACGACATCGAAAAGGCGTTCATTGCGGATCGCATCAAGCCCGAACCCGAAGCTTGCTCCTACGGCGCATTGAGAACGAGCCGCAATCCTCCGGTCGCAATGTCGACTAATAACCTGTGGGGGCGTTTCCACGGAACCGAAGTGGGACGTACGCTGCGCGAAGCAGCTGCGGTCGCAATCGAGCGTGCGTCGCAGCAGATGCTCGGCGTTCCTTCGGCAGGCGATGGAGAGAGTCCGTTCGGAAACAGCGAGGTGCAGATGGTTTCGGGTGTTGCCGGCATTGAACACTTCGCACGCGAGCTACCCGGCTGGGCGAAGCGCCCCGACGTCCTGGCGCTCTCGAGCTTCAACGCGAGTTGTATCGAAAAGTTCGGCAACGGCGGCGGCAACTTCCGACGGCTATACGCCGGGTTTCTCGATTGGGCGCGGGAGCTGGATCCGACACTGGTTCCCGCCAATGCGGGTAGCCTTGCCCGGGAGGCCGCCGATGGTTGGACCGCCGCGAGCACATGCCTGTATCGCGTTGCGGAGGAGGGCCCCGTGCCGACACTGTTCGACGAAGCTGCACGGCAGATGGAAGCGGTCGCAGCCACCGAACGTCGGCTATTCACGGATCTTGCCAGTTAAGCAGCGCTCAAGGAATTGCTGAGGGGCGCAATGTCTGGACGTCTCATCGCGCTGCTCGTCGCCGCGGTAGTTTGCACGACGCAGATCGCGACTGCACAGACCACCGAGCTGCGTCTGCACGAATCGCGGTCGTGCGGAGTGCCAGCGACGCTCTCGCCCGTATCCAGGCCCCTAACCGGATGAGGTGAACGGCGGGTCGCCCCACCCGCAGGTCGGGACCGGAATCGGGGCCGGATGCGACCGAGTTCGAGGCGATGTACTACGCAGGTCTGGAAAGTCCGGCCACGGAGGTCGGACTCACATAACCGAGTCTCCAGGATTCCCGGGGTTCAACTTCTCCTGCTCATCGCTTCGAGTCCTACGCCCGCAAGCACGTCAGACTTGCTGAACTCGTCCGGGTGCGGAAAGAAGGCCTACTTCCTTCGGCTCCTTCGAAAACTCCACAGGGAACGCCGCATTGAGCTTTCGGGAGATGACTCAACAGCCCAGGTTCTCCCGCCAGGAAGCCGCTGCGTGGAAGCATTCATGTCGAGGCGCGGGCGAGACGTCGGCTAACGGTCGGAGTGTTCTATGTCGGGGTCGTGACCTGCGTCCCCGGATCAGGAGCTGGTCGCGACTTCGTCGATCCGGACCACCTCGGGCGGCCCGTAGGCGCGATAGACGGCTGCTCTCATCGGTGCCCTCCTCCCGGGCGGCCAGGCCGCGCTAGTTCGGTTTCCCAGGGCGTGCCGGCGTGCCGGCGCGCCGGGGGCCCGCGCTGTAGCATCGAGAGATGGCCTCGGCGCTCACCTCGATCACCGCTCCGCTGGGTTTCACCCGGGCCGAGCACGTACTCGCGGACGACGAGCGCCCGGGCCTCCTCCGCGCGAAGACCCAGCCCTTCGGCCGAACACACAAGGACGTCTTGGACTTCCGGCCCTGTCGGATCCAGGACGACGCGGCACCCGGCGCTCCGGCCTCGGAGCTCGAGCAGGCCGGCTTCGAGGCCATCGACATCTCGGGCCACGCGGGCCTGCAGGCCGCCCTCACCACGATTCGCGAAGAGGACTTTCTCTCCGACGGCACGGCCTGCGCGGTGCGCGAGAACGTGAGCGGTGCGCGCTTCGAGCTGGCCGGCGGCAAGGCGCTCGAGATCCAGCACGTCGCCGACGACGGCATGATCCTGCGGCGGGCCGGGCCCAACGGGCTCGACGTGAACCCGGGCGGCATGGACGGGGCCAACGGCCACGGCGGCGCCATGGGCATCCACGGCGATCAAGACGTGTTCGGCACACCGCTGAAACAGATGATGAAGGGCGGCGCCCCGCGGCTCTTCCGCCACCAGACCCCGGACGGGCGCAACGACACGTCCTCGCTCTTCCTCCTGAACCTCTGGATCCCGATCCAGCAAGTGACGCGCCCCCTCGTCCTGATGGACCGCCGCACCCTCGACGCCGAACGCCACCAGCTCCGCTACGGGCTGCCCGTCACGTCCTTCCTCGAACGGGACGAGGAGAAGAGCGTCAACGACATCTGGACCTTCCTGCCCGACCCGGGCCAGGAGTGGCACTTCCGTTCCGAGATGGGCCCAGAGGAGGCCTACGTCTTCGACACCCTGGGCGAGGCCCACGGCGCCTGCGTGCTGCCGGGTGAGGATGCGCTCGAGTGGCTCTACCTCGAACTGGGGCGCGGCCGCGAAGCCGTCGCCGCCGGCGACGAGGCGGCGCTGCAGGCCCTCGCCGCGAGCGAGCCGCCGGCCCTCCCCGAGGTCACGACCGAGCCGGTCCGCGCGACCTTCCGCCAGCTCGCCGGGCTGCTTCGCGAGGCCACCCTCAGCGAGACGTGGAGCGCCCGCGTTGAGGCCGCCCGAGACCGGGTCATCCGCAAGTCCATTGAGATGCGGATGGTCGCCAGGCTCACGTCAGCTTGAAGACCCGTTCCGCGTTGGCCTGGTAGATCTTAGTGGCCGGGGCAGCCGGAGCGCTTCGAGCCGGAGGGGCCGGAGGCGTCGCCATGGAAACGGCTCCAATTCTGTCGGCGAGCAGGCGGTGCCCCCCCCATCGCACTCCTCGTGGTCCCTAGTACTCGAGGCGCAGCGGGTTAGGCCGCCAGTAGGTCCGTTACGACCTCCCCTCGTCCGGGCTCCCGCCGCGGCCGATAGTCCGCCTCTCCCACCCAACGAGCATGATTCGCCGTCACCGCCCAGCTCTGGTGCCCCAACAGCTTGGACACGTAGGCGGGGTTGATGCCGGCCGTCAGCAAATGGCTGGCGAACGAGTCGCGCAGGTCCTTGAACTGGACCCCCACGAGCCCCGCCCGCCCCACAACGCGACGCCACGCGCGGTTGCGGAAGTTGTCGGGGTCCACACGAGGGAAGATCCGTCCGCCCGGCGGTCTCCTCGCGCAGGCGCAACAGCACACGCCGGGCCTGCCGGCTGAGCGGGATGCGGCGGATCCCGGCCTTGGTCTTGGGAGCCTTGTCGGACCCATCGCGGGCCCTCGCCATCCTTGCACCATTCGGGCGCGGGGGGTTCCGTACAGAAACTCCCGGTGATCGTTCGCACGTCAGGACGGCTCCTGGCACCCGCAGAGGGATCGTAAGGTCCGCTATGGCGTAACGATATTGAACCAGAACTCGAAGCGGTCGAGGAGCGCCAGGAACTCACCGAACTTGGCGGAGTTCCCCTCGACCTTTGCCTTCCCATCGGAAACCGCCTGATCGAAGGTGGTCTCGCCAAGATTGATCTCGTCGAGCACGGCGCGATCCAGCGTCACAGTGGCATCCGCCTTCTCGGTGTGCTTGCCCAAGGTGTAGTTCATCGCCCCGTTCTCTACGGAGAGCACGAACTTCTCCCCCACGTCGGGCAGGGAAACGTTGAAGGTCATGTCGTGAGCGGCAGCCTTCGGGTGGTTCAGGCGCACGGCCAGATAGTCGAGGTAGGTCTCCAGGCCCAGGTTGCGCACGATATCCGGCGATCCCGTATTGGGCGTAGCGGTCTTGACCACACCGTCGCGAAGCTCCTTGGCGCCCGAAAGGTAGAAGTTGCGCCAGGGACCGCTTTCCGCCTGATAACCCATTTGTTCGTAGGTCTGGGCGAGCAGGTCCTTGGCCGTCTTGTTGTCGGGATCGGCGAATACAACGTAATTGAGGGCGGTGGCCGCCCAGCGGTACTCGCCCCGCTCGTAGTCAGTGCGCGCCTTCTCGATCACCGCCGCGGCGCCTCCCACGTAGTCGACGAACTTCTTGCCTGCGGTTTCCGGCGGAAGCGGGTGGAGGTCAGCGGGATTTCCGGTGAAGAAGCCAAAGTAGAGCTGGTACTGAGCCTTGGCATTGTGATTGACCGACCCGTAGTAGCCGCGGCTCGCGAAGCTCTTGCCGAGGCTATCTGGCAGCTCGACCATCTCGCCCACTTCCAGCAGCGTGTAGCCATGGTTGGCCAGGCGCAACACCTCGTCGTGCACGTAGCGGTAGAGGTCCCGTTGCTTCTTCCAGTAGTCCACGATTTCCTGATTGCCCCAGGTCGGCCAGTGGTGACTGCCAAAGGAAACCTGGACTTCGTCACCGAACATCTCGATGGACTCGTGGATGTATTTTGACCACTTGAGGCCGTTACGCACCTGCGCACCGCGCAGCGTGTACAGGTTGTGGAAGGTGTGGTTGATCTCCTCCGCCTGACAGAAGGCCTTCTTTCCGGGCATGTAGAACATCAGCTCGGCGGGGGCCTCGGCGCCCGGCGTGTTCATGAACACCATCTCGACACCGTCGACATTCAGCCGCTGCGGGGTCTTTACGATGTCGGTCGTCGGCTCAATGATGGTCACTGTACCGGCGGCCGTCGTTACGCCTAGCCCCGAGCCCACGGTGCCCTCCGGCGACTTGGGGAGCACGTTTCCATACATGTAGCTGGCTCGGCGACCCATCTGGTTCCCGGCCATCAGGTTCTCATTGACGGACTCGATGAAGAAATGCTCGGGGCCGATGAGCATGACCTCGCCGCTCTCCACCTGCTCGTTGCTGATCAAGCCCTTGACGCCGGCAAAGTGATCGAGGTGGGAGTGGGTGTAGATCACGGCGGTGACGGGCGCCTTCTCCACGTGCTTCTGAAGCAGGTCGTAGGCGGCTTTCGCGGTCTCGTTGGCGGTCAGCGGATCAACAACGATCCAGCCCTTCTTGCCGCGAATGAATGAGATGTTGGCGAGGTCGAAGGCACGAACCTGGTAGATGCCGTCGGCGACCTTGAACAGGCCGTCCATCGCGTTGAGTCGACTCTGGCGCCAGAGGCTCGGATTGACGGTTGCCGGCTCCCCCTTCTCGAGGAACTCGTACTGCTTCATGTCGTAGACGGTGACGCCGCCTTCGCCGGTGATCCGTCCGGACTCGAGAGTGGCGATGAACCCCCGCTGTGCGTTCTCGAAATCCGTCTGGTCCTCGAATGGAAGGTATTCGCGAACGGCTTGGTTGGCCTTCTTGGTGGCGTCACTCGCGTCCCCGGCGAGCCCGGCCACTGGGAACAGCGTAAAGAAGAGAAGGAACGGTAGAACGAGGCTCGCACGCATTTGACGTTTCTCCGGGCTCAAGCGCACCCCATCCGGCGAAAACGCGATCGCGGAGACGTCCGGGGGGGCTCGTGAAGCGTGTTTGTATCGAAATCGTTCTGCCGCCGCTAGCGAAGGCCGCGGGGTCCGAACACCACCTGCCGTGGCGACGCTCATGCTGCCAACGGCACCCAATGCTGCGTTCCGAATCACCTCGTCAACCCGTTGAAAAGCGGAAACGACTAGGCAGCCAGCAGAAACTGCAGTCGCGTATCCAGGCAGGTCCCCGCTACCATGTAGGCCCTCGGAATCCCAACGGATTCCGGGGGCTCTTCGTTTCGGGGTACGAGGCAGGGACCGGAATCGGGACCGGATGCGACAGGCTCCGGGGTCGCGGCCGTGCGGGCCGGAATCGCTCGCAGCCGAGAGGCGAGCACCAAGCTTCGAACATGAGGGTCGGGGGTTCGAATCCCTCCCGGCGTGCCTAGCGAATTCGCGGGTTCGCCGCCTGGGAGCTCCCCGCGCGTCACAGCTGCTCCCTCAACAGCAGTTGGGCTGCCTGCTCGACGCATCGGGTGAACCCATCGAGCGAAGTGTAGACCTCCTGCGGAGGAACATTCGTCCTCACCACTTCCAAGCCAGTGCGATAGATGGGCCCCTCGACCATGAGGTTGTCCATCAGCCCGAAGGGCTCGACGAGGAAGTCGTCCGCTTCCACGCGTTCCGAGTAGGCGGCAACTACGTTCGTGTACCCACAGACGGGCTTCCCGCAGCCGTGCATGTATCCGATCTCGATCGCGGTGCCGACATCCATGCTGGGCCCGCGGAAGGGCGTGAGGTTGGCAATCACGAGCTGGCAGCGATCCATCAGTCCCACCATCAGATCGAAGCTCTTGTGCCCCTGAGCCCCTGGCGATTCCAGTCCGGACAGCTCTGAGAAGTCCGCGTCCAACGGATAGACGCCCTCGAATCCATGTCGGGCGCATATCTCCTTCTTCGCCCCGCCGATTCCGGCGGCATCGGGAAAGAAGACGTCGGGTCCAGCCAGGTACGCTCGCATTGTGTCTGCCATCTCTTCCTCCTGCTCTGAACGACTCTAGTTCACGAGCCGCGCCGCGCGCGCCGGAACCAGGGGAATCGCGCAGGGGTCGTCGAGCGGCTCTGTGCCGAATCGGGTCGCGTTTGAGGGCGCAGGTGAATACGCCTAGGGTCTCGGCCGAGTCCGATATTCGAACTGGAGGAATCAGCATGCGAATCGTAGCCGTGCTCATGGCAATTCTCTTCGTGGCCACCGCAGCGCCCATGGCCTTTGCAGACCCGTCCGATCGAAAGGAAGCTCGCGAGGACGCGCGCGACGGAAAAGAGGATGCGCGCGAGGAGAACCGAGAGGGCCGCGTAGACGCGGTCGGCGAGGGCCCTGGTGCGCGACGCGATGCACGCCGGGACGGGCGCGACGGCAAACAGGACGCGCGCGAAGAGGGTCGCGAGGGGAAGCGGGACGCCCGCTGACCCCATACCCGAGTGGAAAGCTCTTTCCTCCCGTTGGGAACAGGCGTTCCGTTCTCGGAGGCGCGACGTATCAGGCCCCGTCGGTAACGCACCGGAATCGTTGGGTTGTCCTGGCGAGCGAACTCGGCCCCATACTTGCGCAGACGTCGGGGGCCTTGGGAAGGGCGCGTGCCGTGGTGGTGTGTCTGCTTCCTGTTGAGGAGGTACACCGTGCGTCGTTCTCTCGTTTGGACAATGTTGATTTCGCTCTCGCTCGTACTGCTGCCCCTGGTAGCGAGTGCAGCGCCCGTCACGTTCAATGTCTTGTTTGCTGGCGGGGCGAACAATCCAACGGGCACCATCACGTTCACAAACGTCGGCGACCTGTCCCCGGTCTCACTCAGCTTCACCAGAGGCTCACGAACATGGACGCAAGCTGACTTCACAACTGGCTGTTGGGGCGTCACATGGGCCGGTGGGGCACTTACCGGCGTCGGCGCGGGCGGGCCGTGCTACATCGGCGCCGGTTTTGGTACGAACGAGACGCTGGGGCTAGCTGGAACCACTTGGGACGTGGACTTCGGGGCGGACTCCGGCACACTTTCGTTCTCGGCGGTCGCGGAGCCGGCCACCGCGTTGATGCTCGCGTCTGGGCTCGTGGGCCTCGCCCGTGCCAGGCGCCGAAGGCTCCACTGAGCGACAGCCAACCCTGAGTTCGACACGCGTTCGATCCGGGGACTCCCAGACCCCTTGGACGCCTTAGCCTCCGAGATGGGAAGAGGCTGTGGGGACGCGAGAACTCGGGAACAACGAGACCGAACACCCAAGGCGTCCCCTGCTACGTTGGCCTGATGGAGCCGGTGACACGCTACGCGCGGAGTGACGACGTCACCATCGCCTATCAGGTAATCGGCGACGGTCCCCTCGACCTGGTCGTCGTCCCGGGCTGGGTCTCGCACCTTGAAGAAGCCTGGCGCGACCCGATGTACCGCCAGTTCATGCTGCGATTGGCGGCTTTCACCCGGTTGATCCGTATCGATCGGCGCGGCACCGGGCTGTCCGATCGCGTCCCCCGCCAGGCCACCCTCGAACAGCGCATGGACGACGTGCGCGCCGTGATGGACGCCGTCGGAAGCGAGAAGGCCGCGCTGCTGGGCGTCTCCGAGGGCGGGCCCATGTGCACGCTCTTTGCCGCCACCTACCCCGAGCGGGCCGAGGCCCTGATCCTGGCGTCCACGATGGCGTCGGGAGTGCACAGCGAGGACTACCCCTGGGCGCTGACGCTCGAGCAACACGAAGCCTTCCTCAACCACGTCGAGGAAGCCTGGGGCACTGGCTTCTCCGCGGCGATCTTCGCACCCAGCACGAAGGGGTCCGAGCAGGCGGTGAGCGACTGGGCCCGGTTGGAGCGCAACGCAGTCTCGCCCCGCGGTGCACGCGAGCTCTTCGCGATGCTTGCCCGCACCGATGTCCGGCATGTGCTGCCAACGGTCTCCGTCCCGACCCTGGTGCTTCACTGCGATGGCGACCGCGCCACCCGCGTGGGCGGCGGCCGGTACCTCGCCGAGCACGTACCTGGCGCTCGCTACGTTGAGTTCCAGAGCGACGATCACGTACTGTGGCAGGGACGCAACAGCGACGCGTTTCTCGGCGAGATCGAGGAGTTTCTCACCGGCTCCCGCGGCGCCAGCGAGCCGGATCGGGTGCTCAAGACCGTCATGTTCAGCGACGTCGTCGACTCCACGAAGCGCGCAGTCGAGATCGGCGACCGGGCCTGGGGCCAGCTGCTTGGGCAATTCCACGACACCGTACGGGCGACCCTCGCCACCTGGCGCGGCGAGGAGATCGACACGGCGGGCGACGGCTTCTTCGCCGCCTTCGACGGTCCCGCGCGTGCCGTGCGCTGCGCCTGCGCGGTGCGCGATGCCCTCGCCCACCAGGGCATCCCGGTTCGGGTGGGTCTGCACACCGGCGAGTGCGAGATCATGGGCGGCAAAATCGCGGGCGTTGCGGTGCACACCGGGGCACGGGTCGCGACCGAGGCCGAGCCCGAAGAGGTTCTGGTCTCGAGCACCGTAAAAGATCTCGTGGCGGGCTCGGGGCTCGTGTTCGAGGACCGTGGCCGCCACATGCTCAAGGGCCTGCCCGGCGAGTGGCAACTCTTCTCGGCAGCCACCTGAGCGACTCAGTCGCCCTCGGCACCCGGAAACGTTTCGTGATCACGGCTCGGATTCTGGTCCCCGCTAGCACGTAGGCTTTCGGAATCCCAACGGATTCCGGGGGGTCTTCATTTCCGGATCGCGCATCGTCGCGTCAACGCGAACCGGGTCAGAGCCCAAGCGTCAAGACACACATTCCGATGAAGAGCACTGGATAGATCCAGCGTGAATTGCGATCGATCAAAATTGCAAGCTCAGAGCGGGCGTGAATGTGCAGGTTGCTGGTCAGGATCGTCTCACCCAAGGCCATGAAGATCAGCGCCGATGAACCGATCACGAACTCGTCCGCCTGGGTCAGATAGGGGAT
>JAFDDG010000154.1 GCA_019310965.1 Deltaproteobacteria bacterium | reverse complement strand
GTGGTGGCTGCCGGTGATCGCGGCGCGGCCAAGCAGGTCGGCGGCGAGAGCAAGGTGTTTCTCGAGATCGAAGGGCTCGCGCTGGTGGCGCGGGTCGTGCTCGAGCTCCAGGCCGTGCCGGAGGTCTCGGAGGTCTGGGTGATCGGCGACTCCGCGCGCCTGGCGGCGGCGCTGGGCGGGAGCGCCGTGCAGGACCAGCTGCGCAAACCCCTCCACGTGGTGGAGCAGTTCGCCAACCTCTACGAGAACGTCTGGGAGGGCTATCGGCGCGTGCTGCCCCGGGCGGGTGCGGAAGGGCGAGATCCGGAATCGCCCGAGGACGAGAACACCGCGGTCCTCTATCTGTCCGGCGACCTGCCCTTCGCCACGGCGGCGGAGATCTCTGACTTCGTGGTTCGCGGCCTGGCGCTGGGCTGCGACTATGCGGTCGGGCTCTCGACGCAGGCCTCGCTGCAGGACTTCTTGCCCGGCGACGACGGCACGCCGGGGGTCGAGATGGCGAGCTTCAACCTGCGTGAGGGCCGCTTCCGGCAGAACAATCTGCATCTCGCAAAGCCCGCGCGGCTGGGAAATCGCCACTACATCCAGGACGTGTACGTGCACCGGCACCAGAAGGAGCTCGGCCAGATCCTGGCGCTGGCCTGGACCCTGCTCACCACGGAGCGCGGCGGGCTGGCGGTGGTCTGGTACTACGGCCTGATGCACCTGGCCGGGCTGGCGGATCGTCGCGGCTGGCGACGCGTCGCCGACGCCGTGCGCCGTCTGGCGCCGCTGGCGCGCATCGAGCGCTGCGGCAGCGATCTGCTCAAGACCGACCTCCGCTTCGTCGTCAGCGACGTCGGTGGCTGCGCCGTCGACATCGACAACGACGCCGACTACGCCGTGGCGAAGCAGCGGTTTCACGCCTGGCGAGCCGCTCAACGCGGACGTGCCGAGCAGCTGGCGGGCGCTGCGAGCCGGAGCGACGGATGAGCTCGCAAGGCGAGGCCGCGGCGGCCCGGGCGGCCGCGGCTCTGTTCCGCCGGCCGGAGTGCGGCCTGCTCGAGGTGACCGGTGCCGACCGGGCGCGCTGGCTCGACGGCATGCTCACGAACGCGGTGACGACGCTCGCACCGGGTCGCGAGGGCTCCGGTTGCCCGGCGCTGTTGTTGACCCGCACCGGGCGAATCGTGGCGGACCCCCACGTGCTGGCGCTGGAGGCGGGCTTCTGGCTCGACGTGTCGCGCGAGGAGCTGGCCACGACCCGCGAGACTCTCGAGCGCTACATCGTGGCCGATCGGGTCGAGCTGCGCGACGCCAGCCCGCAGTGGGAGCGGCTCGCGATCGAAGGCCCGGCGGCGCCGCGGGTGTTGGAGGCGGCGCTGGGCGAGCCGTTCGAGCTGGCGGCCTACGCCGGCGCTCCGTGCGAGCTGGCCGGAGCGCAGGTCGTCGTCGCGGCGACGGGGTTCACGGCTGTTGCACGCCAGATCTTCGTGCCGTCGGGCAGTGGCGAAGCCGTGGTCGAGCGGCTCTTGCAGGCCGGAGCCGATTTCGGTTTGGTGGAGGCCGGCGGTGCGGCGCTGGAGATCCTGCGCATCGAGGCCGGCGTGCCGCGGCTGGGGATCGAGCTCGACGAGACGGTGCTGCCGGCCGAGGCGAACCTCGAGCACGCCATCTCGTTCACCAAGGGTTGCTACACGGGGCAGGAGATCGTCACGCGACTCCAGTCGCGCGGTTCGGCCAGCCACCGGTTGGTAGGCCTCGCGTTCGAGGCCGCCGCACCGGCAGAAGTGGGTGCCCCCATCGCGGACGGCGAGCGCAGCGTGGGGGAGCTCACCAGCGCCTGCGTGTCGCCCGCCGCCGGCGCGATCGGCCTCGGTTTCGTGCGCGCGGCCAGCGCCGAGCCGGGCACGCGGCTGCGCGTCGGCGCTGCCGCCACGACGGTTGCGCCGCTGCCGTTCGTCGCATGAGGCCCGGTGCGTTGGTGGTGCTCGGCAAGCAGCCGTTGCCGGGCCAGGTGAAGACGCGCATGAGTCCGCCGCTCAGCCTCGAGCAGGCGGCAGGGCTCTACGCCGCGCTGCTCGACGATGTGCTCGAGACCTCGGTGCGACTGTGCGCGGCGCTGGGTCTCACACCGACTCTCGCCCTGCATCCGCCCGCGGCCTGCGAGCCGTTCGCGGCGCGCGTGCCGCCCGGCCTGCGCGTGGTGGCCCAACGCGGCGTGGGGCTGGCGGAGCGCATGAGCTGCGCCGTGGCGGAGGCGGCGGCCGCAGGTGCCAGGCCGGTGCTGCTGCGTGGCAGCGACAGTCCGCTGTTGGGCGAGGCCGTGGTGGGGGAAGCCCTGGCGGCGCTCGACACGGCCGATGTGGTGCTCGCGCCGGATGTGGACGGCGGCTACGGGCTGGTCGGCTTGCGGCGCCCGGTGCCGGGGCTCTTCGAGCACGCCATGAGCACCGGCCGGGTGTTCGAAGACACCCGCGCCAATGCCCTGGAGCGCGGCCTGCGCGTGGCGACCGTGTGCGCCGGCTTCGATCTCGACACCGTGGCCGATCTGTCGAGGCTCGCCCGCGCGCGTGGCGAGCACGCCGAGCGCCTGTGCCCGCGCACCCTATCCTTTCTGGACACACATGACAT
>JAFDDG010000075.1 GCA_019310965.1 Deltaproteobacteria bacterium | reverse complement strand
CGATTCCATCGACAGCTGGATCGACACTCTCGGAGAGCAGACGAGCCTCTCGGTGAGTCACACCTTCGGGACCACGGGCAAGCTCTCCTTCCTGCCCCGGGGCCACTCCCAGTGGTACGAGATGATTCGAATCATGGGCAACTACATTCGCGACTGGCACGGCAACGGCCAGGGTCCCGATCTCTTCAAGAACCACCTGCCCTTCATTCAACCCCACTATCGCGACGGCGCTGCGGCCGTCATCCGGGGCACGTTGATGCAGATCGAGGTCTTCTCCGGCGGAGCGGACAACGCGCTCTTCCTCTTTCCGGACCGGATGAGCGCGGACGTGGCCTCACTGGCGGGACGGATCCGCGTGGCCGAGGCCCGCGGCGAGCGGGGGCGACTGCAGATCCCCAAGGCGCTTCTCGCCAAGAGAGAGGAGTTCATCCGCAGGGAGCAGGAGCGGCCGGAACGGATGAAGAAATTCTTCGAGCAGGCCATCGCTCGTTTCGGCGGACAGCCCGTCATCCTCTGCGGCGTGTGGCCCATCTTCTTCGACGCGGCGGAGGAGGCGTTGCGGCTCGGCGTGCGGGAGGTCTTCGCACCCGGCAGCGTGCTGATCGCCGGCGGCGGCAGCAAGGGACGGGAGCTGCCGGAGAACTGGCGCGAGATGATCTTCGAATTTCTCGGCTTTCGTCAGTACTACGAGATCTACAGCATGAGTGAGCTGATGGCCAGCTGTCCTGCCTGCGAAGAGGGCCGCTACCACATTCCGCCCGTCATCGTGCCCTTCCTGCTGGACCCGAAGACCGGCGAGGCCCTGCCGAGAGCGGGCAAGCAGACGGGCCGCTTCGCCTTCCTCGACCTGCTGCCGGACAACTACTGGGGCGGCCTGGTCTCGGGAGACGAGGTCAGCATGGGAGGCTGGGACGAACCCTGCAGCTGCGGCCGGCAAGGGCCCTTCATGGAGCGCGAGATCCGCCGCTACAGCGACAAGGAAGGGGGCGACGACAAGATCAGCTGTGCCGGCGCACAGGAGGCACACGACAACGCCATCGCATACATCATCGAGGCGGGCGAATGAGAGAGGCGACGGCATGAGCCAGACATTCCGCGTCCCCCTGATCATCCGCGGCGAGGTGATCGACGACTGCAGCCTCGAGTTCGGCGGCAGACACGGCAGCGTCGGATTTCGTGCGCCCGATGTCGGCAAGCACCTCGAGCGGATCGCGCTCTCGACCCCGTCGAAGATGGCGGACCTCTACTCCATCGACTTCTCCGCGATCCTCGACTACCTGGCGCAACTCGGCGAGCGCCTCCGCTTCGACGCGAACCCCCACATGCGCAAAGCCTTCGAACTCTCCGTGGAGACGAGCGGGCTCTCCGAGAGCATCCTGCGCCATCAATACGAGAACGTCCCCTCCTACTTCCAACGGGACCTCGTGCGGCGCATGGCGGAGGGCCTGGTCGGCATCGACTACCTGGAGGGCTGGGTCCCGCAGGAGGGGCCGCCGGGAAGTGGCACGAGCCTGGCCATCCGCGCCTTCGGATCCAGGGCACTGCACATCATCGCCGGCAACGTCCCCGTGGTGGCCGTGACCACGGTGGTTCGCAACGCCATCACGCGAAGCGACGGCATCATCAAGACACCCTCGAACGATCCGCTGACGGCGGCGGCGATCGCCCAGACGATGGTGGAGATGGCGCCCGAGCATCCTCTGACCCGGCACCTGAGCGTCGCCTACTGGAAGGGCGGAGATGAGGCGATCGAGTCACTGCTCTACCAGCCGCGCAACATCGAGAAGATCGTGGCCTGGGGGGGGTTCGCGAGCATCCAACACATCTCCAAGTACCTGCAGCCGGGGATCGATCTCATCACCCTCGATCCCAAGCACTCGGGCACGATCATCGGACCCGAGGCCTTCGAGACCGAGGAGACCCTGCGCGAGGTGGCGCAGCGCGCCGCTCTCGACGTGGGCAGCCTGAATCAGGAGGGCTGCATCAATGCCCGGGTCATCTACGTGGCTTCGGGGACCGACGAGGCGGGACTCGCCAAGGCGAACCGTCTGGGCGAGCTGCTCTTCGAAGAAATACAGAAGTTGCCGGACAACCTCAGCACACCCCACAAGGATTTCGATCCGCGGCTGAAAGAAGAACTCGATGCGCTGCGCTTCGTGGAAGACGACTACTACATGGTGGGCGGGCGCGGAGCCGAAGGGGCCATCATCGTCTCCCAGGAGGACGAGCCGGTCGACTTCGCGCAGTTGCTCGCCTGTCGCGTTGCCAACATCGTTCCCATCGATGACATCGAATCCGCCGTCAAGTCCGTCAACGCCTACACCCAGACCATCGGCGTCTACCCGGACAGCCTGAAACACAGCCTGCGCGACCGGCTGGCCTACCAGGGCGGGCAACGCCTGGTGTCGCTGGGACTCGCCGCAAGCCTGAGCTCCGTATCCACGCCCCAGGACGGCATCGAGCCGGTCCGACGCATGTGCAAATGGATCGTGGATGAGACGGCCGTCGACCAGGGGGCATCTACCCTGGCAGGCCCACGAGGAAAGAATATGCAAGTACTGATCACCGGAGCCAACGGACACATCGGCGCTCACGTCGTGCGCGCGTGCGAGGAGCGCGGGCATAACGTCGTCGCCCTGGTGCGCAAGGGTGCGGATCTGAAGGGGCTCGAGGGCACTCGAGCCGAGACGCGCATCGGCGACATCCGCGACAAGCAATCCCTGCTCAGTGCGGCCGAGGGCGCCGATGCCATCATCCATCTGGCAACGCTCTACAAGCTCGAGGCCAGCAATCCTCAGGAGATCATCGGGCCGGCCGTGGAGGGCACCAGGAACATCCTGGAAGTCGCCGCCGAGCTGGGCATCAAGCGGGTGGTCTATACCAGCTCGATGGCGGCCGTCGGCGCCACTGCCTCGCCCGAGTCCCCTCGTCGGGGAGACGAGTGGAGCGAGCCGCCGGAGTCGTCCTACGCCCGGGGCAAGCTCGAGAGCGAGCGACTGGCGCAGAGCATGGCCCGCGAGCTGAAAATCGACCTGGTGTCCATCTGTCCGACCATGGTGGTGGGCCCCGGGGACTACCGGATGACGCCGTCCAGCGAGATGATTCTCGGCCTGCTGGAGGGCAAGACGCCGACGGTGCCGGGCGGCTTCAACGTCGTGGCCGTGGAAGACGTGGCTCGGGTGCACGCCATGGCCCTGGAGCGCGGCGAGCCGGGCAAGCGTTACATCGTGGGCTCCGACAACCTGACCAGCCGCGAGATGGCGAGCATCGTCGCAAATTACGGGGGCACCAAGCCCCCGGCACACGTGCCGATCCCGCGCCCGGTGATCATGGGCGTCGTGGGCATCAGCAAGGCGGTCCACAAGTTCCTCGGCAGGGAACAGCCCGAGATTCTGAAGATGATGGAGGACTCCTACGCGATGTTCAGCCACTACGACATCCGGGAAACGGTCGAGACTTTCGGGTACGAGCCGATCCCCTCGAAGCGAGCGCTCGAGAGCGCCGTCGACTGGTTGAACGGCCCCGTCGGCACGGCCCTGCGCAGCAGCTGAGCTCGCTCTCGGCCCCGACGACGCTAGGCGGCGAGCCGCGGCAAGAGACGAAACGAAGAAGAGCAAGGAGGAAAGCGATGGCCAACGAATCCTGGGATGTCGTGATCGTGGGCGCCGGAACGGGCGGCTTGAACCTGGGGAGCCTGCTCGCGGCTGCCGGGAAGCGGGTGCTGGTCCTGGAAAGGCAGGGCCACATCGGCGGCCGGTCGATCAGCGCCAGGCACGAGAACACGGTGCTGGAGAACGGGATTCACGGCCTGATCTTGAGTGGACATCAAGACGAGGTCTACCGAAGGATCGGAAAGACCCTGCCGCCAAACGCCAACGTCTGGAAGAGCAGCCAGATCCTGCTGGACGGCGAATGGCGGGACTTCGAGAGCCTCCTCGCGGGTTCGTTGGACGAACTGGAGCGGGTGCTCGCCGATGCCGTCTACGATCGCACCTATGACGAGATCCGTGCGCTCAGCGACATATCGGTGGAGCGCTTCGTGGCCGAGAGAACCGACGACGCAGCAACCCTGGCCTGGTTCCGGTACATGGGATGGCTCTACGGGGGGACCAAGTATCCGCCGACCGACATGTCCGCGGGCTCGCTCTTCTGCACCTTCAAGCGGCGAGCCGACAACGACCCGAGCGGCAAGCTGGAAGATCTCGGATACATGGTGGCGGGAGGCAGCGGCGCGATCTCGCCGCCCCTCGCCGAGGCCATCCTGGAGAACGGGGGCGAGATCAGGACCCACACCCAGGTCGACAAGGTGGTCATCGAGGACGGCCGGGTGCGGGGCGTGAACGTGGAGTGTCAGGAGCGAGTGATTCCCACGCAGGTCGTGGACACCGAGTTCATCGAAGCTCCAGTGGTCGTAGCCGCAGTGCCCCTCTGGCAGATCCTCGGCGTCGTCTCAGAGGACGATCTGCCGCCGTGGTACGTCGATAGAATCCAATTTCTCTCGAAGAAGGTATTGAACACGTGGACGATGACCTACCTGATGGACAGCAAGCCGCCCTTCGAGGAGACCGAGCTCATGTGTGTCCCGAAGGGTTCGAGCAGCGGGCGCCCGTGGGTCGCCGCCGTGCTGCCCTACGCCGAGGTCGAGGGACAATATGCGGTCACCTGCTTCTTCTACACCGGCTGGTACGAGCCGCCCTCGACCTTCGAAGCCGCCCGGGCCAGCGTCAGAGGCCAGATCCGCGAGAAGTTCGACCTCTTCGAGGCCGACATCCGAGATGCCTTCCCGGAGATCGAGGCAAACTGCCTCTGGAAGACGCGCTCCGTCGGCACGTCCTCGATCCTCGAGAATCCGGGAAACGTCGGTCCACACCTGCTCAGCATGGTGCCCGAGGGCGTCGACGGATTGTTTCTGGTGGGGGAGCGGACTCAGGAAGCCGAGATCCAGGGAATCTACGGATCCGCCCAGGTCGCTCTCCAGTGCGCTGAACGGATCCTGAAGCCGTAGCAAGCTCCATCGTCTGCGAGCCCGGACATGGCCGAGAACGAAACCTGGGATGCAATCGTGATCGGGTCGGGCCTCGGCGGCCTCACGTGCGCCGCGTACCTGTGTGCACTCGGGAAGAAGACGCTCGTGCTCGAGGCGCACTACGTGGCCGGCGGAAATTGCCAGGCGTTCCGGCGCAACCTGCGCGGAAGCGAGTACGAATTCGACGTCGGCGTCCACTACATCGGCGAGTGCGGACCGGACGGCATGATCACCCGCATGTTGAATGGGCTGGGGCTCGCCGAGCGCATCGTCTTCCGACCCCTCGATCCGGACGGCTACTCGACGCTCTACTTCCCCGACCTGACCTTCCGCGTGCCGGCAAGCTGGGAGCGCTACCGCGCGCGGCTCCTCGACACCTTCCCCGGCGAGCAGGAGGCGCTGGGCAAAGTGGTCGACACCCTGCGGCAGATCGCGCACGACGGCAGCCGTTTCCAGCGCGGCGAGGTCGAAATCGGCGACCTCGCCACCGAGGCCCCTCTCTTCCTCCAGTGGGGCCTGCGGCCGGTGACGGAGCTATTTGCCGAGCACGGCCTCTCCCAGCAGGCGTCCGCCGTGCTGCTCGGCGAGCAGGGCGACTACGCCGTGCGTCCGTCGAAGACACCGACGGCCCTGGCCGCTGGCCTGACCGACCACTACATGCGCGGCGCCTACTATCCCGAGGGCGGCGGCCAGGCGATGGCCGCGCGCCTGGTCGAAGCGATCCGAGCTTACGGCGGCGAGGTTCGCACTCGCGCACCCGTCGCGAAGGTGCGCCTCGAAAATGGGCGCGTCGTCGGCGTCACGCTCGGCAAGACGGGCCAGGAGATCGCTGCGCCCCTCGTCGTCTCCAACGCCGACCTCAAGCGCACCGTGCAAGAGCTCGTTGGCGAGGAGCACTTCGCTCCGGAAACCGCCGAGCGTGTGCGCGCGTTTCGCATGTCGCTGCCGCTCTTCGCGGTGTACGCCGGGCTCGATATCGACCTGGCTGCCCTCGGGCACCCGAATACGAACCACTGGCTCTGGGGGACCACCGACATCGAGGGGATCTACGACCGGATCGAAGGTGGCGAGCTCCCGGACGACAACCTCGCCTATATCACCGTGACCTCGCTACGCGACCCGGAGAGCAGCCACATCGCGCCGGCGGGCCACACGAACCTCCAGGTGATGACGCTCGTCCCGCACGACTACGCCATCTGGAACGTCGAGAAGGGACCGGCCGCGGGCGGGCGCTACCACCGCGATCCCGAGTATCGGCGCCGCAAGCAGGCACTGACGGACAGGCTGCTCGAGACGGCGGCCGGCCTCATCCCCGAGCTGCGCGATCACCTGCATTGGCGAGAGGCCGCCACGCCCGTGACGCAGGAGCGCTTCACGCACTCGACCGGCGGCACGTCCTACGGCATCGAGTACGCGACGGACCAGATGGGCCCGGCGCGCATCGGCTACGCGACCGAGATTCCCGGCCTCTTCCTCTGCGGTGCCAGCACGCCCGCCGGCCATGGCATCGGCAACGTGATGTTCTCCGGACTGCGGGCCGCCGAGACGGCTGCCGGCGTGAAGATCCGCGAGAACGTCCTGGCGGGAGAAGTACTCGGCGACCGGGCATTGCTGCCTCCCCTCCACGACGACTGGGACGCCTGGCGGGAGAGCCACTGAGGCACGCCCCGGGGGCAAACGGGGACGGTGTTGCTTTCTTGCCTTTTCGAGGCCTGTCGTCTGCGAAGGTGGGGCGCGTGGAAAAGGCAAGAAAGCAACACCGTCCCCGCTGGACTGGACTCAGATCCCCGTTGGACCGTCCCCTTAGACGCTCGAACTTTCCGTACACCGAAATATACGATTGCACCGGCGTGTAACTTGTGAGAGAGTCAGCGACGCCATTTCAACCGCGGCAATTAAAGGAGAAGCGATGTCAATTATGCACAAGGGTCCCGGCATGCCGAACGGCTGGTTTGCCGTCGCATGGTCGAAAGAGCTGGCTGACGCCGAAGTCAAGTCGATTCGCTACTTCGACCAGGATCTCATGCTCTTCCGCACGCGCTCGGGCGAGCCGAAGGTGCTGTCCGCCTACTGCCCGCATCTCGGCATCAACATGGCCGAGGGCGGACGCGTCATGGGCGAGACCGTCCGCTGTCCCTACCACGGATGGCAGTACGACGGAGATAGCGGCGAGTGCACGGTGATCCCCTACTGCGATCGGATTCCCAAGGCCGCCCGCGTGAAGGCCTGGCCCACGATCGAGCGCAACCGCATGATCCTGGTCTGGCACCACGCCGAGGACAAGCCGCCGTCGTGGGAGGTCCCCACCATCCCCCACCTCGACGACCCCGAGTACGCGGAGCCGCGCACCTTCGAGATCGAAATCCCCGTCCACATGCAGGACATGGCCGAGAACAATCTCGACCCGGTGCACTTCCAGTACATCCACGGGATGGACCACATCCCGGAGACCGAGTTCAGCTTCAGCGAAGACGGCCGCTTCCTGACGGCCGTCGGCTACAACAAGATGACGACGCCCGAGGGCGACACGCTCGACATGCAGTTGATTCGCGAAACCTGGGGACTCGGCCTCTCGAGCATCGAGAGCAAGGGGATTCCCGGCGTGGGTCTCTTCATGATCACGTCGACGTCACCCATCGGCCCCCGCGAGACCATCTCGCGCTGGCTCCTCTTCTGCACGAAGAACGCAGTGGATACCGTCGGAGAAGAGTGGTTCAGCACCATCACCGCGGGTGTCATGGACGACTGGCAGGCTTGGTGCCACAAGATCCACCTGGAGAATCCGGTCTTCTGCGAGGCCGACACCCCGCTGGTGGAGTTCCGCCGCTGGGCCAAGCAGTTCTACTCGAACCCCGCCTGAGGCAGAACGAGCGCATCGGTCCCAAGTAGAAGTTCTTCCAGAGAGAAGGAGCCTGCCTCACGCGGTGAGGCAGGCTCCTATACTCACCGCATGCCGACACCGCGCCCCGAGCTGCTGATCGAGATGCAGCGCCGCATGTGGCGCGTTCGCGCGTTCGACGAGCGCGCCGTCGAGCTGCGCCACGCGCGCGAGATCCACGGCCCCGTGCATCCCTCGATCGGTCAAGAGGCCGCTTGCGTGGGTGCCTGCATGGCGCTGCGCGAGGACGACACGCTCACGGGAAATCATCGCTCCCACGGTCACCCCATCGCCAAGGGTTCCGAGCTCGGACCGCTCATGGCGGAGCTGCTCGGCAAGGCGACGGGCGTGTGCGGCGGCATGGGCGGATCGATGCACCTGGCGGACTTCTCCGTCGGGAGCCTCGGCGAGACGGGGATCGTCGGCGCCGGGATCCCCATCGCCGTCGGTGCGGGGCTCTCGGCCCGCGTGCGCGGCACCGATCAGATCTGCATCGCCTTCTTCGGCGACGGCGCATCGAACCACGGCACCTTCCACGAGTCGCTGAACCTGGCCGCAATCTGGAAGCTGCCCGTCCTCTTCTTCTGCGAGAACAACGGCTACGCCGCGACGACGTCACTCGCGAGAGCGACGTCCGTGGAGGACGTGGCCGAGCGAGCGGCCGGCTACCGCATGCCGGGCGTCGTCGTGGACGGGCAAGATGCCGTCGCCGTGTACGAGGTCACGGCCGAGGCCGCCGCGCGCGCACGCGCGGGCGAGGGCCCCAGCCTGCTCGAGGCCAAGACCTACCGTTACCTGGAGCACGCCGAGGGCGAGGGCATCCCGGGCTTCTACCGCGACGCGGCGGAGATCGAACGCTGGAGGCAGCGCGATCCTCTCGAGATCCACCGCCAGCTGCTGCTCGACCGGAACCTGCTCGACGCGGCAGGGGCGGATCGCATCGAGCGCGAGGCGCGCGCCGAGGTGGACGCGGCCCTGGCGTTCGCGCGGGAGAGCGCGGAGCCGGAGCCTCGGGCCGCGTTCGACGTCGTATTCGCCAACAGCGGCGGGTCGGGCACGTGAGCGAGACGCGCGAGCTCAGCTACGCAGAGGCCATCCACGAGGCGCAGATCCTCGAGATGGGCCGCGACGCGTCGGTGATCCTGATCGGAGAGGACATCCATGGCCTCACCCTCGGCCCCTACGCAGAGTTCGGGCCCGAGCGCCTGTGGAGCGCGCCCATCTCGGAGAGCGGTTTCACCGGGATGGCCGTGGGTGCGGCCCTCACCGGGCTTCGGCCGATCGTGGACCTGCTGATCTCGAGCCTGCTCTACGTGGCGATGGATCCGCTCGTGAACCAGGCCGGCAAGCTGCGTGCGATGACGGGCGGACAGGCCAAGGTGCCCGCCGTCTTCCGCTGCGGCTTGTGGCACGGCTCCTCCTACGCCGCGCAGCACTCGGACCGCCCCTACCCCCTGTTCATGAACTCCCCGGGGCTCAAGGTCGCGATTCCCGCCACGCCGGCCGACGCCAAGGGGCTGCTCCAGACCGCCGTGCGCGATGACGACCCGGTCATGATCTTCGAGGACCGAAACCTGGCCCACGAGCGCGGCCCCGTCTGCGAGGGCGATGCACCGGTGCCCTTCGGGCAGGCACGCGTGCACCGAGAGGGGAGCGACGTCACGCTGGTGGCGATCGCGTCCGCGGTGCGCGAAGCACTCGCCGCGGCAGACGATCTGGCGCGGGAAGGCATCTCGGTAGAAGTGATCGACCCACGCACGCTCGTGCCCCTCGACCGCGAGACCCTCCTCGGCTCCGTGCGCAGGACCGGGCGGCTGGTGGTGGCCGATCCGGCCCATCGCACCTGCGGCGCCGCGGCCGAGATCGCGGCCCTGGCCGCGGAAGAGGCATTCGACGCCCTGCGCGCCCCGGTGGCACGCGTCACGACTCCAGACGTGCCGATCCCCTTCAGCCCGGCGCTGGAGTCGAAGCTCTACCCGAGCCAGCAGGGCATCGCCGACGCCGTGCGGAGGGTCGCACGGTACTAGACGGCGTTCGGCAACGCAGCGTGATCACGACTGCGAAGAGGGCCGTCCATCGTGGCATCCGCGCCGGCGCCGGTGCGATCGGCTCGGGGCCAGCATCCAATGGCGCCCGATCGATTACTCGAGGACCCCGCCGATGGCGAGATCGGCGATGCGCTCTTCGCCGTAGCCGAGCAGCTCGCTCAGCACGCTATGGGTGTCGTGCCCCAGGGTCGGCCCGGCCTGCGCCAGCTGGGCCGGCGTGCGCGAGAGCCGTATGGTGGATGTGCCGACCGGCAGGCTGCCCATGATTTCGTGGTCGACCTCCTGCAGCCACTCCCGGTGGGCGAGCTGGGCATCGCCCAGGCAGTGGCTGCCGTTCTGCACGGCGTGGGCGGGTACGCCGAGACCCTGCAGCTGGCCCATCGCGTCCTCGGCCGCGCGGACGGACGTCCACTCGGCGATCAGCCCGTCCAGCAGCACCCGCTGCTCGATCCGGGCAGCACCGTCGAGATCGGCCAGGTCGTGGCGGCCGACTAACTGGGCCAGCGCCCGCCAGTGCTCGTCGGTCGTACAGGCGACGGCCACCCAGCGATCGTCACCGGCGGCCGGGTACACCCCGTGCGGAGCATTGAAGAGGTCCGTATTGCCGATCCCTTCCCAGCTGCGTCCGTTCACCTGCGCATCGAGAAGGCCGAGGGTGAGCAGTTGCAGGCAGGACTCGCCCTGGCCGAAATCGAACTGCACCGCCTCACCGGTCCGGCGCCGGTGGTCGAGCGCAGCCAGAAGGGCCGTCACGGCCAGTCGCGGCGAGATGATGTCGGTGTAGGCCCCCACCGGTCCGACCGGAGTGAGGCCTGGCCAACCCGTGACACCGACGAAGCCGCAGAGGGCCACCGCCATGTTCCCGTAGCCGGGGACGGCGGCGAGCGGTCCGGTCTGGCCCAGCAGGCTCGACGACAGACAGATCAGATCGGGGTTGATCTCTCGTCGGGCGGCCTCGCCGAGGCCCAGACGCTCCAACGCCCCCGGTGCGAACGACTCGACCAACACGTCGGCCCAGCGAACCAGGTCGTACAGCACCTCGCGTCCACCCTCGCCCTTGAGATTCAGGCCGGCGCTCAGCTTGCCCGCGTTGTAGTGCGCGAAGCAGGTCGCATGGTCGACGCTCTTGCCACCGAGAAAGACGCCGGCGGTCCGCGTGAGGTCCGGCCGCTGCAGCGACTCGACCTTGACGACCGTGGCACCGTGGTCGGCGAGGATCCGCCCCATGATGGGCCCGGCGAAGCTGATCGTCAGGTCGAGGACGCGAACGCCCTCGAGCGGGCGGCTCACGGGAGTCGCCGCTGCGGGTGACGGGACCGAGAGTGGCCGCTCCAGGCTCGCCACGGCATCCGTGTCGGCGCCCAGCTCGGGCGCCGGACCCAGCTCGGACATGACCGGCGGGGAGGCCACGACGAACGGTCCGGGCAGGCGCGCCGGCCGGCCGACTCCTGGAATCTGGAGGTCGCGCCACACGCCCCGCTCGTTGAACTGCTGACTGCAGAGCACCTCGTCGAGCGTCGACACCGGCGCCACGAGGAGCCGACGTTCCCGGGCTGCCTGGTGAAGCTCGGCCTTGGTCTTGGTCGCCGTGAAGCGGGTGATGGTGGCCCTCAGCTCGTCGTAGGTGCTGAGTTCGGCAGCGGGATCGAAATCGATGAAGTCCATCGCGCCGAGCCGCGGATCGCATGCGCCTTCCTCGACCATCCACTGCACGAACCGGTTGGTGAACGGACCCACTGCCGCCCCGAAGAGGAAGGTCAAGGTGATGTGACCGTCAGCGGCCGGGAAGTCGAACTGGCTGACCACGCGCCCGATGCGAACGTGGGAGCCATTTCGCGTCGGGTCCTCCGCGCCCCACACCGAGAACAAGCCATAGTGCATGGCAGCGGGGATCCAGGAGTGCTGCGCCGAGATGTCGACCATCTGGCCCAGGCCGGAGCTCGCCCGTTCGAGGAGCGCGGCGATCACACCCACTGCGGCATCGGCCGAGGCGTGCAACCAGGTCTGCGGCACGGCGGTGCGCAGCGGTGGCCGATTGGCGTCTCCCGTGAGCGATAGCTGGAGGCCGGCCGCCGCAACCACCAGGTCGCTCGCCGCCCAGTCCGCCTTGGGCCCGGTGGCGCCGAACGGACTGACGACCGCGTGGATGAGACGCGGGTTGAGGCCAGCCAGCTCCTCGGTGCTGAGATGCCGACGAGCCGCCCGCTCGGCGGGCCCCCCCGTCTCGATGACGACGTCGGCCGCGGCAACGAGCCGCTCGAAGCTCGCCCGTCCCCCGGCAGCGGCCAGATCGAGCACGACCGACCGCTTCCCCCGGTTGAATCCCTCGTGGACCAGCGAGCGCCGCGCGCCCGTGGAGCCCTCCACGAAGGGCGGGCTCGTGCGAATCTCATTGCCGTCCGGCGGCTCGACGAGGATGACCTCGGCACCGAGCTGTGCCAGGAGCCCCCCGGCAAACGCTCCTCTCTCGTCCGCGAGATCCAGGACCCGGTAGGGAGACAGCACGCCGGCGATGTTGGCACGTCACCTCAGCCATCGCGAATGACGGCCAGAGGTGTCACGCTGTTGCAGACCCAGACCCGAGAGGCCCCCCCAGCGTGAGCTCTAGAACGCAAACCGGGTGCGGACTCCCGGGACCCAGACCGCGTCCTTGGAATTGCGCACGGGGTCGATGATCAGCTGGACGGTTGCGGTCACGGCGATCTGCGGCGTCACCTGGACGCGATAGAACGTGTCGACCGCTCCCTGGTCATCCAGCGAATCGTCTGCCGGATCGGACCACGTCAGGCCGATACCGATACGATCGTTGCTCTGCCCGAAGATGTCGTAGATCGCCACGCCGCCGTTCACCATGTGCTCGATGGCCGTCGGGCCCTTGCGGCTGCTGTCCGCATAGCCGTAGCGCAGAAACGGCATAAAGCGCCCGAAGCGCTGCGAGCCGGAAACGACGAACCCCCAGCCGTCGTCCACGTTGTCGTCCTTGCGCTTGTCCTGGTGCCAGAACGAAACATGAACGTCCCCGAACGGCGGACGTTCGGGCTTCCGCTCCATGAAGCCCGGGTCGAAGCCCACCTCGAAGATCTTGAACAGCTCTCCGTCGCCGAACAGACTGTTGAAGCCGGCCTTCTCGGTCTCGGCGTTCGCGTCGTGGAGGCCGGCACGCAGGTAGACGCTGGGCCGGGGCCTGTATACGACGTACCCCCCGAGCCCACGGCTCGGCAGCGGGATGACGCCGTTCGCCGCGTGAACGCCATCGACGAAATCCGTCTTGAAGTTCTTCAAGGGAAAGAAGTCATACGCCGAAACGGGGAAGTACTTCCCGACGTGGAACCCGAACCGATTCTTGAAGATCTGCCGAATCCAGAGCTGCCCGAGCGTCGGGTCGATCTCCGCGAAGGCGACACTCGTGGGATAGAGCGATCCGACCTGCGCGAACAAGGCTGCGGGGGGAATGTCCGTGGCCATTTTATCGCGGTGGAGGAATTCGAAGCCGACAGTCGACGGCGAATCGGTGCCACGGCCGAAAGGGGTCCAGGTGCCGTCGATGGTCAGGTCAAAGCCCCAGGCCTCATCCTCGGGCCCCACGGTGTCGCTCGCGTATTGGTAGAGGTGCGTGAACGCGATGGTGGGCCTGAAGCCGTACTTCTCGTCGAGACGCGCCCTGAGGTTCGACCAGGGCTCGAGCACCCGGCCGAAGCCCGGAATCTGGAAGAGGTACTCCTTGCGCTCCCTGTCTTGAAGATATTGCTCGGGGTTGGAGCCGGGATTGTCGATCGCCATGCCATCCGGCTCGTCGCTCGCTTGCGAATCCGCCAGTGTCGAATCGACATCCGGCACGCTCACCGGAGACCCAGCAGGAATCTCGTCGGCGATCGCAGCCGGAGCCGAGACGCTTGTCGCTACCACTAGCCCGATAAACAATCGAGAAAACAATCGCAAGCGAGCTTCAGAACTCCCATGCACGTGGCTCACCTGTCTCATCTCCTCGGCACCACTGGATTGCAACGCGCTCACTTGTCGGTCAGCACGACTCCGACGTCGTCTGCGTAGCGATCCCACGCCGCCTGCAGCTTCTTCAGTGTTGCCGGCTGCTCCTTGCCGAGGTCACGCGTCTCGCCGGGATCGTCTGCAAGGTTGTAGAGATGCCATGTTCCCGGTCCGTAGGGCGGTGCAACCGACACTGCCTTGAGATCACCCTGCCGCATCCACTTGCCGTTCTGCATCTCTCCACCGACGAGTTCGTCCGCACCGTAGACGCTCGTCCGCTCACCGGACAGAACACCGGCAAGCGATCGGCCTCGCATTCGCTCCACCTCGCGGCCACCAAACGTCTTTGGATGTTCGACAACCGCCATTTCGATCAGGGTGGGCATCAGGTCCGTTACATAGGAAAACGCACCGACCCGACGGCCCCCCTTGACGCCGGGTCCCGAAACGATCAACGGGCTTCGAATGCCACCCTCGCCGACGGTCATCTTGAACAGATCCAATGGACCCGCGCTGGCGGACCCCCATCCCATGCCATAGGCGTAGTGGGACATCGGGTGGCCGATGTTCTCGATGCCGTTGTCGAACTGGCCGAACCACTCGCTGCCCCGGTTGCCGGGGTAGTCCTCGCTGCTCCAGGGATTCGGACCATTGTCACTCAAGAATATGATGACGGTGTTCTCGTACTCGCCGATGTCCTTCAGAAAGCTCACCACTCGCCCAAAGTGGTAATCCATGTTGTCGAGCATCCCGGCGTAGACTTCCATTCCCCTTGACCCGAGCGCCCGCTGCTTCTTGCTGAGCGATTCCCATGCTGGAAGCATTGCATGGCGGGCAGGCGCATCTGCACCATCCGGTACCAGCCCCAGCTGCTTGGTCCGGGCGGCGCGTCGTTCCTTCAGGACCTCGTAGCCGTCGTCGTAATCGCCGCGGTACTTGCTGAGCCAGGGTTCGGGAACGTGCATCGGATCATGCGGAGCCGTGAACGCCAGATACGCGAAGAACGGCTTCCCATCTCCCCGATGGCTCCGAATCGAGTTGATCAGATGGTCCGCATAGCTGCGGGTGGCATAGAAATCGTCGGGCAACTCATCGAGCTTCTTGTCATCTAGAACGTAATCAGCAGTCTCTTCGTGCACCGCCAGCAAGCCGGACATGTCGCTCCAGTAGCTGGCCCCTCCAAAGAGCATGCTGAACGACCGCTCGAAGCCGCGGTCATGGGGATATTGCCCGGGCGAGTGCCCCAGGTGCCACTTGCCAGCCATGTAGGTGTGGTACCCACCCTCTCGAAGCACCTCCGCCAGGGAAACGACCCGATCGTTCAGATGACCTTCGTACCCCGGCTTTCCCCGCTGCTCGGGCGCGAGCATCTCTCCCATGTTGCCAAGACCCGCGAGGTGGTTGTCGGTCCCCGACAGGAGCATCGAGCGGGTCGGGGAGCAGCTTACCGAGACATGAAAGTCCGTGAACGACACGCCCCGCGCTGCAAGAGCGTCGAGGTTCGGGGTCTCGATCTCGCTGCCGAAGCTCCCGATGTCCGTCCAGCCCATGTCGTCGGCCATGACCAGGAGAATGTTGGGTTGTCGCTCGGCTGCGTGGCTGGGCATCTGGAACGCACACACCGCGAGCATCAGGATCACCACAAAAGAAGCTGCCCTGGGCTGCATGGGGTCATCCTTTCGAATTGGAGCGGCATTCGAACGATCCCGATGCCGCGGTCCGCGATCTTGCTGAGCGCCCAGTCGAAATCTGGGCGGAGCCAGCCTACTGATTCAGCGCTCCAACCAGCAACATCCCATAGGAGAGCCCGCGGGACAATCTCGTTGCGATCCAGAGGCAGTAACCCTGCCCTCGGCTCGGCGCGCCACTTCGGCCCGGAGAGCTCGGCGAAGACCCGGAGCAGGGGGCGTGCTCGGCGACGAGGATCGTCAACGAGTCGCCCTCCGCCGCCCGGAAGAGCTCGGGACAGCTCTTCTGACAGACCGCGTTGGCCTCACACAGGTCGGTGTTCTGGGCGCCCGCGCAGCCTACAACGCCGCGCTCCAGTCCATCTCAGAGCGCGAAGCACTGGGGCCGGGCGCCCTTGAAGTCAGAGCTTCAAGTGCGGCGGACGTTGGAGCACACAGCCGTGCTCCAGCAGTTCGTCAGCGAGTTCCGTCGAGGCGATGTGGAGCGGCTTGCAGCTCAGCTTCGCAGGCGACGCCGCCGCGAGGTGCCCGACGCCGCCAGCCCAGCGAGGCCGAGCGCGAGGAGCGAACCGGTGGCGGGCTCGGGGATCAGGGAGGCACAGCTGTTGAGCCGCACGTCGTTCAGGTTGACCTTGGCGCCCACGAGCTGCGTGCAGCCCTGGGCGTTGTTCAGGCTCACCTGGCCCTCGTCAGACAAGTCCCAGAACGCGACGCCGTTCAGGATCGTGTCGTTGAAGTTGAAATGCTGGTTGTTGTCGTCCTTGAACGAGGTGAAGAGCACGTTGTTCAGCTCGATGCCACCGTCGCCAATAATGATGTTCGACCCAGTCGCGAGGAAGTTCGCATTGTCGGGAACCCGGACGATCGCGAATGCACCAGAGGGGCCGTTGAACAGCAGGTTCTCGCCGTTGAGGCTGAGGTCGTTGCCGCCCGTATCGATGTCGATCAGCGTGACACCCATCGCCAGGTTGATCACGAGGTCCGTGTCCCACTTGCCGTCGCTGCTGAAATCGAGATCGAGGTCGGCGGGGCCGAGGCCGGAGATCTCGCCAGAGAGGGTCGCGATCTCACTCGTGACGCCAGAGAGGTCGACACCTCCGTTGATCCCGTTGGAGGTGCTGAGGGCGCCACCGGTGCCGGTGAAGGTCGAGTTCGACGTGCCCTGGTTGCAGCTTCCGGTGGTGCCCGCGCAGTCGACGCCGGTGTCACCGTAGATGTTGATGTTCCCGTAGTCGAAGTTGCCGCCCGTGTGAGTGATGGCCGTGTCGCCGTTGCCCCCAATGCCCACGTAGACCGTCGCCGCGTTGCCCGGAAGGGCCGGCGAGCTTCCCGCGAGGCCCGACATGGGAACGACGGAGGTGTTGGCGCCGAGCTCGAAATTGCTCACCGCGGAGACGGTGCCGACGATGCCGCCCGAGCTCGTACCGATCACGATGTACTCGGCGGTCTCGGTCGCCGTGGTGAGGGCCGCCGCCGGACCGGCGAGGAGCGGTGTGAGCAACAGAATCGCTGGTGCCAGCAGATCCCACGGACGCTTCGAAAACAGATGGGGCTTCAACATGCGGCTTCCCTTCCCAGGGCCAGCTCAAGAGCAGCTTCCAGTACTCGCACACGGCCAAGCCGATGTGCACTCAACAGCAGGTTCCGCCAGAAATCCGCGGAGCCTTATTCTTCTTTGCAAGGAACATTCCGCTGTGAATGGAATCGAGAGCTGGCTCGGTATTTCTTATAACCAGCTAATTTTGTTTCGTTTTTTTTGACAGAAACCGGTTTCGGGCCAGGGCAGCGGGCGCCCAGGCGGAACTGGAGTTCCACTTCTTGGGAAAATCTCTTCCGCGTACGACGAAGAGGAAGAGGAGCCGCTGCCTGCCGATCTCGCCGCGCTTCGCGTCGACACCACGCTCGAGACAGCGGAATGGCCGGCCGGCCGGGCCGCCGCTCAGTCGCCTTTGGGCACCGCCCGGGCGGGCTCCTAGCTCGCTGCGCGCTGCTCCGCGCTGAGCATCCGATCGGACATCTGCTCCAGCACGGTCCGCCAGCTGGCCTCGAGCTCCGCGCACCACTCCGGTCCAGCAATCTCCGCGAAGACCCGGAGCAGGGAATCCACGAACCAGCCGTACATCTCGGCCGTCACCCCGTTGACCTCGTGCGTGTCGCCGAGCGCCGTGAGGTTCTCCTCCAGCCAGGTCGCACCGTCTGCCTGGTCGACGGCGAACTCCAGAACCTGTCGAAGCATCTTGCTTCGCACCGCGTGCGCGTGGTCGGCAAAGATCTCTGCGACCGATGGGTGGTGCTCGAAGAGGTCCTCGTAGACGCGACCGATCAGCTTGGGCTCATCCCGCGTGAGGGTTTCGAGACTCCGTCTCAGCTGCTCTGCAACGTCCGACATCGATCGCGCTCCTCCCGATCCCAGCCGAAGCGAGCGTCCGGCTCCGGCTGTCGGAGTGCCTCTTCTCAGCCTTCGAGCCGCAGGGCCTGCCGCGGGCAGAGCCGCACCGCCTCCTCCATCTGCGGACGCAGCTTCTCCGGCACGTCGGCGACGAGGATCGTCAACGAGTCGTCTTCCTCCACGCGGAAGACCTCGGGGCAGCTCTTCTGACAGACCGCATTGGCCTCACACAGGTCGTAATCGACGATCACCTTCATCGCATCCTCTCCTTGACGTGATTGCGTTGGCGCGCCCACCGGGCGCTGCAGCCCCCTCAGGCAACGGCACCGGGCGGCTCATTTCCGCGGCAGGCCATGATAACCCGCCGGCACCGAGTTCTCCGCCCTCATCCACGCTGTCCGCTCGCGGGCGCCCTGAGCGGCGGGTCGCAGCAAGGCTGCCGGCGCCGCGGAGTGCGATTTCAGTACCGTTGCGCCATGGCGAAGGCGACGAGGGCAGCGCAGCCCGCAGCTTCGTGGGTCCAGCGTCTCTACGACTCGGTGCCGATCGCTCCGGGTTGGATCGGGTTGGGGATCGCGCTCGGCCTCGGGGCCTGCTTCTTCGCCGTCGAGTGGGCACTCGGACGCGAGGCCCTGCGCCTGGGAGGCGACGTTCTCGCGGATAGCTCCGAGTCTCTCATCGCCCTCGTCTTGTGCGCCGCCTGTGGCTACGTGTGCACGGCCTACGTGTCCGTCGTCCGCGAGGCGCCGCGCTCCGTCGCGGAGCTGGGGCCACTCCTGGCGGGGGAAGTTCGCGAGCTCGAACGCCGTGCCGCAACTTTCCCGCGCGGCGCGCTCCTCGTGGGCGGCGTACTCGGACTCGCAACCGCAGCGCTAATCCCCTACCTGGAGGTCGGCGACCCGAGCTGGCAACCCTACGACTGGCGGAGCTGGGAGCCGGAGGGCGCCTGGCATCGCGTCCTCGCTCCCGCGCTCGGATGGTGGGTCGTGAGGCTCTTCGTCGTGATGGTCGTGAGCTCGCAGCGGCTCTCGCAGCTGGCCGATCGCATCGTCAGCATCGACCTGCTCGATCTGGCGCCGCTGGCGCCGTTCGCGCGCAAAGGGCTGGCGAACACCTTCTGGCTGGCCGGGATCGTCGCCTTCGCCTCGCTGATGCTCCTCGACGCACCGCGCTACGGCGGGGTCATCGTCCTCCTGGTCGGTGCGACCCTGGCGGCGGCCGCGGCCGGGATGCTGCTCCCGGTACGCGGGATCCACAGGCGCATCCGCGCTGCCAAACGCGAGGAGCTGGATCGGGTGAACGCCGCCATCCGCGGCGACGCGGACGCACTCGACGCGACGGCGCTGGCGGCGCGCACCGAGCGGGTCACCGTCACCGACCTCGTCGCCTACCGGCGACTCATCGAGGACGTGCGCGAGTGGCCGCTCGGCGCGTCCACCGTCTTCCGCTTCGTTCTGTACCTGCTCATCCCGGTGGGCTCCTGGGCCGGCGGCGCACTCGTCGAGCGCGCGGTGGACGCGCTCCTCGATTGAGGGCGGCAGCTACCGCAGCGACCCCAGAGGTCGCTGCGCCCCGGGGTGGCGGCCACCAACCTGGTGCAAATGCGCAATCTCGCGCGGGCCCGGTGAGGTTGTTGCCAAATCCCACGGAGGAGCGTGCCGGGTGCGAAGGCGGTGGCGCGCGGAAGCAGAGGCGCCCCGGCGCAGGCGCTTCGCATCCCCGGTGGGGCGGCAAGCGGGGACGGTGTTGCCTTCTTGCCTTTTTCCGCTGAGCGGCGGCGTCAGCGAGCAGGTCCCGAAAAAGGCAAGAAGGCAACACCGTCCCCGGCACCGACATGAGCACGACACCGCCTTCGCACCCGGCCCTGGCACCGCTCACCGGGTCATTTCAGTCCGCAGGCGTGGCGCCGAAGCGAAGCCGACGATAGTGCTCGAAGCACTCCTCGCTGGTAAAGCGCGGCGCAAACCCGAAGTCGCGCTTCAGCGCCTCGTTCGAGAGCACGGGGCGGTAGCGCAGGAAATCCGCCTGCTCGGCCCCGCGCGCCGAGAGCTTCAGCGCGTGCAGCAGGCCCAGCACTCCCGCCAGCAACGCGCCGGGCAGCGGCAGGAACGGCTTGCCCAGGCGGCGGGCGATCTCGGGCAGCGCGATGGCGCCGTCTCCGGCGAGATTGTAGATGCCGGCGCTCTGCTCGCGGATGCCCTTCGCGATGCAAGCGGCGACATCCTCGTCCCAGATCAGCACGAACGGCGAGTCGCAGCCGGCCACACCGACGACGACGGGGCGCTCGAAGAGCGCGGTGATGGGGCTCGCGACCCGCTCGCCGAGGATCGTCCCGACCCGGAAGACCAGCTGTGCCAGCTGCGGATGCTCCCGCCGCTGAAGCGCCAGCGCCTCCTCCGCGAGACGCTTGTGCCAGGCGTAGGCAAAGACCTCGTTGCCGCGCAGCGGATCGCTCTCGCACAGCGGCACGGGGTTGTCGGCGTGATAGCCGTAGGCGGCGCCGCTGCTCGTGTAGACGAGCTGGCGCACGCCGCTGCGCACGCACGCCGTCACGACCTGCTGCGTACCGACGACGTCGACGCCGTACTCGAGCTCGCGCGAGCTGCGCGGACCGGGCGTGACGATGGCCGCCAGGTGCACGACCGCCTCGACTGCGTGGCGCTCGAGCAACTTCTCGAGCCCGGGATCGCGGACATCCCCCGCCGTGTAGTGCACGCCGTCGATACGGCTCTCGGCAGCCGGCTCGCGCAGGTCGAGCGCGACGAGCGTCTCGACGCCGTCGGCGGCCAGACGCTCCACCACCTGCCGGCCCACCAGACCCGAAGCGCCAGTCACCAGGACCGAGCTCGCCCCGCCCTGTCCCGGCCTCACTCCAGCGACTCGGGCTGCAGCTTCTCGAGGGCATCGACGCCGGGCACCCAGAGAGGCTCGAGCGGATCGACGTCCACGCCTTCCGCCCGCAGCGCGCGGGTCACCCGCACGCCCCCGGTCGTCGCCAGGGTCACGTCGCCGAAGTGGAAGCTTGCCGGCTCCTGACGTCGTGCCAGCGATCGAGCATGGCGCGCATGCGCAGCGGGCTGTAGATGTCTTCTTCGAAGCGCCAGCGCCCGCCGCCGGCATACTTGAGGCGCGTGTAGCTCTTCTCCTGGTACTGCCGACCGTCGCCGGGGTCCGCCATGACGTTTCGATACTCCAGCACGACCCAGCCCCTCTCCTCGTCGATGACGTACCAGGGAATGGGGAAGTGCTCCATGTGCTTGATGGGGTAGGCGCCGCAGGTGCGGTCGATCCACTCGCGCACCGCGTCCCGCCCGACGAGCTGCTCCGTCCAGCCGTCGTAGCCGAAGCCGAGCTCCCGGTGCACGACGTCATCGGTGAAGCACTCCAGCCACTCCTCGTGGTCGCCGCCGGTGAAGGCGCGGTTGCCGACCTCCTCGAAATGCTTGACCGCCTGCTCGATTTCGGCCCGCGACCACTGGCTGTCGCCGTCGGTCTCCTGCACCTCGGCGTGCAGCTCTCGGACGTCCGTCGCAGCCGGATCGGGCATCTCGAGGCCCTCCGCCTCGCAGCGGCGCCGCGTATGCAGCCAGAGACTAACCATCGTGCGCATGCGCAGCGGGTTGTAGATGTCCTCCTCGAAGGCCCACTGCATGTTTCCGCCGTACTTCAAGCGCGTGTAGTTCTTCTCTTCGAACACCTCTCCGTTGCCGGGATCGCGCATGCGGTTGCGCCATTCACAGAGAACCCAACCCCGTTCGACGTCGACCATGTGCCAGGGAACCGGCCAGAACTTCATCTGGCTGTGAGGGAAAGCCGCGATGTGGCCGTAGATCCACTTCCCGACGGCGTCGCGCCCCCGCTGCTCGACATCCCAGCCGCCGTTGAAGCCGTATCCGTAGTCGCGGAAGGTGACGTCGTCGGTGAAACACTGGAGCCACTCTTCGAGGTCCCCCGTGACGAAACAGCGATCCGTAGCGTCGGTGAAGTTGCGTGACGAAACAGCGATCCGTAGCGTCGGTGAAGTTGCGAAACGCAGCGTCCAGCTCGTCGCGAGACCAAGATGCCATGGCCAAGACCTCCGGTTGAAGCTTCGAGTGCGGCCCGTCGTACGCTCACGACGGGCCGACCAGAGTTCACCCTACCAGAGCCGCGGCATCCCGGTCGAGCGATCGACGCGGCGCAGGGAGCCGGGGCGTGCGAAGACCGCGGCTCAGAGCCCGGGGAGCTGATCGGACAGTCCGAGCATGACGTTCGCGGAATCGATGTAGGTCTTCTCGCCGATGAAGGTGTGCTGGGTCCCGGTGTACATGTCGCGGAACGCGCGTTCGAGGCGGCAACCCTCGCGAATGGCCTGGGTCCCCGCCGCGAGATGCGCCCAGTGCACGATCTCCCGACTCGCCTCGGTCGCGTAGGTCGCAGCCATTCGGAGATCCGCACGCATCGCGAGCGTGAGCTCGGCGCCGCCATCGATGCGCTCCCAGACCTCCTCGTTGGCATCCCGCAGCAGGCACCAGGCCGCGCGCCACATGCTCTCGTGATGTGCCAGACCGACCTGGAAGGTCATCTTGTTCGCGAGTGTCGTGGCGTCGCCCATGCGTTGCCTCGATTCGGCGAGTTCGGCGACGTCATCGAGGCAGCTTCGCGACACACCGAGGGCCCAGGAGCCGTGACCGGCGCCCACGATCGGCATGATGCCCAGTCGGAAGACGTTGCCGCCTCGCCGGGGCTCACGCGTGAAGATCGGATAGGTTCGATACTCGGGAACGAAGACCTCGTGGACCTCGTAGTCGAAGCTGCCGGTCGCCTTCAGTCCGGTGACGTGCCAGCCATCCGTGAAGCGAATGTCGTCGCGAGGCAAGATCGCGACGCGCATGTCGGGCAAGCCCTCCTCGGTCATGAGCGGCGCACCGTCGCGAATGGGCAGAAAGCCCGCCGCGACATACTCGCTGTGGCCGATGCCGCTTCCGAAATTCCACTTCCCCGACAGGGTGTAGCCGCCATCGGTGACCTGACCCTGCCCGTTCGGTGCGAACTGCCCTCCCAGGACGGCCTGGTTGTCGTGAGCGGTGAAGACCTCGGCGAAGCCCTCGTCGGGGAGATAGGCCGCTGCGAATGCGGTCGAGGGCAGGTTCGCGATTCCGATCCAACCCACCGATCCGTCCTGCCACGACAGCTCTTCCCAGACCTCCAGCATCTCGGGAACCGAAGGCTCGACGCCGCCCGCCTCGCGGGGATTCTGGAATTGCATGAGGCCCGATTGCCGCAGCGCTTCGACGGTCTCCTTGTTCAGGGTGCGTTCGAGCTCGCTCGCCTCGGCATTGTCGAGTACGAGCTGGCGAACCGAGCGGGCCATTTCGACGCCGGGATGGGACGGCGGACCGTTGCGGTCGATCTGGATGCTTCGCATGGTGTCTCTCCTCCGTGGTGTGCGCTCGGGCGGCCTGGCCGCCGTGCCGTCTGGCCGCGCAGACAGCCCCAACCCTTTATGTCGCTGGACTTCAGGTCGATTTGATCGATAACATGTTATCGAATACGTTTCCACCATGGATCCTTCGTCCAGCACGCCGGGAGCCAGGGGGGGCGCAACACTGCGCCTCGAGCGGCGACTCGGGGCCGCCCAGATCCAGCGCAGGAATCGGCTGCTCGAGGTGGCTCGAAGCCTGGCCTCGGAGGGGGGCTATCCGGCCGTGACGGTGAGAGACGTCGCGGAACAGGCGGGGATGGGCCTCGCCACCGTCTACCGATATTTCTCGTCCAAGGACCATCTGATTGCCGAGGTGCATGCAGCGCGCGGCCAGGAGGTCGCGCGGGAGCTCCGGGCCGCGCCGCCTGCCGGCGAGCACGCCCAGGAGCGGGTAGTGAAAGCCTGCGCGCGCCTGATCGCGATCGTGGCTCAGGACCTGAACCTGGCGGCGGCGGGCGTAATGGCGCTGACCTCTGGCGACCCCGCCGCGAGCTCATCCGAACAGTGGCAAACGCTGGTGATCGGCCCCTGCCTGGAAGCGGCCTTCGGCGAAGAGGACGTGGGGGACCGCCAGGAGGTGTGCGACCTGTTCGGACACCTCGTCTTCGCGGTCATGGTAGGCCTCACGAACGGCCAGCACGACAGCGACAGCGCGATGGCATTTCTCGAGAGCGCCGCGCGGCGCGTGCTCCCGGCTAGGCGTTAGAAGGCTGCTGATATCGCTCGGTGAGCGGTGCCAGGGCCGGGTGCGAAGGCGGTGCCGTGCCGGGGACGGTGTTGCCTTCTTGCCTTTTTCAGCTGAGCGGTGGCGTCAGCGAGCAAGTCCTGAAAAAGGCAAGAAGGCAACACCGTCCCCGCTTGCCGCCCTACCGGAGATGCGAAGCGCCTGCGTTGGGGCACCTCTGCTTCCGCCGCGCCACCGCCTTCGCGCACCCGGCACGTCTCTCCGTGGCGTCCGGCAACACCCTTGCGTGGCCGGCGCAGGGGTTGCGCCGCACTGGCTCAGCGCGGAAGCGGCGACACTCCGAAGAGATGTACGTGCGCGAAGAAGAGCGCCGCGAATGCAATCGTGGCGCCCAGCACCAGCTTGAACTCGGCCGCAGGCGGTTGCGCAGCGGGCTTCTCCCAGGCGCCATCGCGCCGATTGAGGAGCAGCATCGTGGCAATGGCCCACAGGCCGAGGCCCCCGAACAGGAGGAGCGATCGGGGCTCACGGTTCGCCAGCAGGTGCGCAGCGGCCCAGAGCGCGACACCCGTCAGCTGCGGGTGACGCACGATGCGCTTCAGGTTGCTGGGAACGGCCGATGCTGCGAACAGGACGAGCGCGACGAGCATCAGGAGGTCGACGGCGACGACGCCCCACCAGGAGGTCGCGTAGATCGCGCCCGGCGCACTCGAGCGCCAGCCCACGACCATCAGGACGATGGTCGCGACCAGCGTCAGCGCAAAGGCCCCCTTGTACGCCGGCTCACCGAGCCGAGCGATGAGCCGCGCGCGCAGGCCGATTCCCACGCACGGCACGAGGTGGACCCCGCTCCACAGCACGACTCCGAGCAACAGACAGATCATGCCATGCCTCCCATCCGCCCCGTCGCGATCACCGACCGCCAGCGCCCATGCCGCGAAGCCGGGGGGCGATGCGGAAGCTCGTTCGTTCCGCCGGACGGACGATCAGCTGCTGCGGAGGATGCGACCGGGCGACTCGCCCTGGAATTCGCCGTCCTTCATGAAGACCTTGCCGTTGACGAGCGTGTAGTCGTAGCCCGAGGCCTTCTGAACGAA
>JAFDDG010000074.1 GCA_019310965.1 Deltaproteobacteria bacterium | reverse complement strand
CCACGCTTGGGTGATGGGACCGGTCTCGAAGATCCTCACGGATCTTCGGACCAGCATGCAGCGCTTCCCGAACATCCGACCCGGGCAGGAGTTCGACGGGTACAGGTAGTGGGGAGCAAGTTGGTTCGGTCTGGTTCGGTGATTTGATGCGCAGCGCTCGCTAGGCCGAGTGGCGTAAGTACGCGAAATCAAATGGTGACCCGGGTGCGATTCGAACGCACGCTCCCCAGCTTCGGAGGCTGTTCGAGGAATCACGTAAGGCACTGCTGTTGCTTAGCTATTCGGGTTTCTTGGTTCGGTCGCGTAGTGCCATGAGGTGCCAGGAGATGCCATAAGGTGACACCGCGAGCCCCGTCCAGTTCTGGTTGAGTTGCCCGCTGCCTGCGTTCACGCCACGGCAATGTGAGCCAGACCTAGTCTGGCTTCTCATTCGTCCCGTACTTCTCGTTGATCTCGTCGTAGATCGGTTGGAGCACCTCCAACACGTCGAGCTTGCCACCCGCGATCTCCTTCGAGAACGGAATCCGACGGCTGGGGTCGGGTGGCATCGGCTTCTCGCTGGCCGGAGGGGGCCAGACTTCTTCGCTGACGACCGCCATTCGTACGCGGATCTCGTCCTTTGTCACATTCCACACCATGAAGTCCTGCGCGAGGCTGAGCGGGCCATCATAGGTGGATCGAATGCGATCATTGATCGAGGCCGTGGTGTCGAAATCCTTGAAGAAGTGATACGCCACCGCCATCCTCGGCTTGATCAGGCTCATCACCTTTCCGAAGCCTTCGGGGGGGGTGTGGACCTGCGTGCCTACCGCCAGCGCCGTTTGTGGCGTGAACTTGAATTTCTCGATGAGCGATGGCACGGCGATGAAGCACTCGTGGATCGCGAGATCGGCATTCTTCGCGTACTTCACGAACCACTTGTTGGGATACGTGTCGCTACCGAAGACGAACTTGAGACCGTTCCACTCCAGGCTGAAGCTCACGGGTCCGTCCAGCGAGTGGATCGCGGGCCAATGTCGAATCGTGACCCCGTTCTCCTTGTAGACGACCTTGTTCTCGGCCTTGTAGTCGAACTCCTCGACTTCGATGTGGTAGCCGCGTTCATCGACGAGCCCCCGCCGACCCGCGAGGTCCCAAGTCACCATCTCCCGCATGCGTTCGACCGCGTACTTCGTGCCCAGCTCCGGCTTCTCGCCGCTCGGTCCCCATACGCGCAGTGGCTTCTGGCGTCCCATGAGCGCGCCGCCGACGAACAACGACGCCAGATCGCCGAAGTGGTCGGTATGAAGATGCCCCAGGAAGAGCTTGTCGAGGAAGTTGTAGGGGATCTGGAGGGCGGCGATTCGCTCCGCCGATCCCGTTCCAATATCGAAGAGAAACTTGTCGCCGTTGCCCAGCTCCACGAGGAAGCAGGCTGCCGCCTGACTCGGGCGAGCGGTGGGCATGCCTGTCCCACATGCGATGACCCGCATCTCGTCCGGGAGAAGATCCTCGCTATTGGGGAAGTAGGAATCGCGCGGCCGCGCCTTCACGGGGGAGATCGCGGGACTTTCGGCTGCCTGCGCCGGGTTCGCGAGTGCGAATGACCGCCCGGCCCGCTCGTCCGAGCGTCCCATGAAGTATGCGGCTGCGATAACGCCAGCCACGACGATGACGATCATTGCGCTGGCTGCGCTGCGATGTTGGCTCATTGTTGATCCCTCCCCGAGCGGTGCGCGGTATGAGAGCACGGGCTGGAATCGAAGGCAACCGGCACAATCGCCGCTTCAAAGCCATGCTTGTCGAACGAGCGGCTCGCGAATTGGTTCGGTCTGGTTCGGTGATTTGATGCGCAGCGCTCGCTAGGCCGAGTGGCGTAAGTACGCGAAATTAAATGGTGACCCGGGTGCGATTCGAACGCACGACCCCCAGCTTCGGAGGCTGATGCTCGGTCGACCGGACGGTCGTCAGCCATGGCTACCGGTTCCCAAGACCCTCGCGGGACAGGGTTTCCGCAGGTAGACCGTCTTCCTTCTTGCGGACTTACGCCGTCTGGCTCCGGCTTCGATGCCCGCCGCCTCTGCCTTCTGCCCTTGTCGAGCCATCGAGCGGCGAAGCGGCTCGAAGAGGGGGAGGCAGGTCCGTCCCTCTTTCTCGCTGTCGAGTGCGCGCCGGCACCGCTCGCCGAGGGATCTCGGCAGCCGGCTAGGCCGCGAGTCGGAGGCGCCGCGTGCGGGCGAGGCCCGCGGCGACGGCTTCGTGCACGATGGCACCGTCGCGCACGTTGACGCCGGCGGCGAGGCCCGCATCGTGGGCGAGTGCCGCTTCGAGGCCGCGGCTGGCCAGCGTGCGCACGTAAGGCAGCGTCGCGTTGCAGAGGGCGAAGGTCGAGGTGCGGGCCACGGCCCCCGGCATGTTCGTCACGCAATAGTGGACGACTCCGTCGACGACGAAGGTGGGTTCTTCGTGGCTGGTGGGACGGCTCGTCTCGAAGCAGCCACCCTGGTCGATGGCGATGTCGACCAGTACGGAGCCGGGCTTCATCCCGCGCAGCATCTCGCGCGTCACGAGCTTCGGCGCCGCATCACCGGGCACCAGCACGGCGCCCACCACCAGATCGGCGTCGCGCACGAGCCCCGCAATGGCGTCGCGGGTGGAGTGGACCGTCTTCACGCGGCCGCCAAAACGCACGGAGAGCTCGCGCAATCGCGAAAGCGAGAGATCGACGAGGGTCACGTCCGCGCCGAGGCCCAGCGCCATCTGCGCCGCGTTCGAACCGGCGACACCGCCGCCGAGAATCACGACGCGGCCGGGCTCCACACCCGGAACGCCCGCCAGCAATACACCCGAGCCACCCGCGTGCTGCTCGAGGCAGTGCGCGCCGACCTGGATCGACATGCGCCCCGCCACTTCGCTCATGGGCGTTAGGAGCGGCAGCGAGCCATCGGCAGCAGTCACCGTCTCGTAGGCAATGGCGGTGGCACCGGAGGCCATCAAGGCGTCGGCCTGAGCCGGATCGGCTGCCAGGTGCAGAAAAGTGAAGAGCACCTGGTCCCGGCGCAGAAGCCGGCATTCCTGCGGCTGCGGCTCCTTCACCTTCAGCACGAGATCGGCAGCGCGAAATACCGCAGCGGCATCCGGCGCGATGCGGGCGCCGGCCGCGACATAGGCGGCGTCGCTCAAGCCCACGCCGGCAGCGGCACCGGACTGCATCCACACCTCGTGGCCTTCGGCCACCAGCTCGCGAACAGCGGCCGGGACCAGCGCGACGCGCGACTCGCGGACCTTGATCTCCTTGGGAACACCGATTCTCATACTCTTTCTCCAGCTTCCTCCCTCTGCAGACTAGTCGACAGGATCGCAAATAACCTTGCGAAAATTCTGTATATCGTCAATAATTTGCAAGTTTCTGTCGAAAAATGCGATTAAAAGGTATTTTCTTCCAATGAAGCTGGATCCCGTCGACCTCGCCATCCTCGACGCTCTGCAGCGCGAGGGCCGCATTGCCAACGTGAGGCTGGCCGCCCAGGTGCACCTGTCCGAATCCGCCTGCCTGCGCCGCACGCGAATGCTCGAGGAGGCAGGAGTGATTGCGCGCTACGCAGCCGTGGTGGACCCGCGCGCGGTGGGGCTGCCGGACAACGTCTTCGTGAGCATCGCGCTGCAGCGCCAGGACCAGACCGACCTCGACACCTTCGAGCGCGCCGTCTGCGACGTGCCCGAAGTGATGGAGTGCTACCTGATGACCGGCGAGTTCGACTACCTGCTGCGGGTGGTGGTCGCCGACGCCTCCGATTACGAGCGCGTGCACCGCAGTCGGCTGACGCGGCTGCCGGGGGTCGCCCGGGTGCAGTCGAGCTTCGCGCTGCGCGTGGTACAGGACGCGGTGGCACTGCCGCTCGGCGTTGAATCCGAGTCGCGCTGACCGGCGCAGCGGCGAGGGCGGCACACGTCACCGCCGCTCTCACAAGAGAGCGACGTGCGCGCCACCGTCCACATGGATGCCACATCCCGTGAGGAACTTCGCTCGTTCGGAGCAGACGAATGCCGCGATGCTGCCGAAGTCGTCGGCGTCTCCGATGAACCCGGCCGGCTGCTGGCCGGCGAAGCTCGCGATGTCGCCACCGGCAAGGCTGCGCACACGCGCCGTATCGTGGAAGCCAGGTTGCAGTGAATTGACCGTCACCCCGTCCTTCGCCACCTCGCGCGCCAGCACCTTGAGAAAGCCGGTGAGTCCCGTGCGCGCCGCAACCGACGCAATCAGCTGCGGGTACGGCTGCCGCACGCCCAGCGAAGTGATGGCCACGACACGCCCCCAACCGCGTCCTTGCATCTCGGGCACGCCCTCCCGGCACATGGCGATCGTCGAGAGCATGTTCAGAGAGATCGCTTGCTCGTAGGCCGCGATGTCCGTCGATCCGAAGGTTCCCGGCGGCGGCCCGCCCGCGTTGCAGACGAGAATATCGATGCCGCCGAGCGCCTCACGCGCTGCCTCGACGAAGCGTGCGCCGCCTTCGGCGCTGGCCAGGTCCGCCACCAACGGCACGGCGCCGTGGCCCACGTCGACGGCCGCCGCCTCGATGCGCCCGCGGTCGCGGCTGCACATGGCGACGGCGACGCCCTCCGCCGCCAGCGCGCGGGCTGCGCCCAGCCCCAACCCAGCCGACGCTCCCGCCACCGCGGCGCGTCGCCCCGAAATCCCCAGATCCATCACCGCCTCCCGAGTGCAGCAGCGCCGAACATACCCGCCGCCCCGGCGCCGAACGCCGGTGCGCTCAGGGCATGTACGCCTGTCCGCCATCGACGGCGATGCTCTGCCCGCTCACGTAGCTGGCGGCTTCGGAGCAGAGAAATGCCACCACCTCGCCGATGTCCTCTTCGCATTCGCCGATGCGCTGCAGAGGAATCGTCGCGACGAAGGCCGCGGCCTCTTCTGGATTGTTCTCCGCCCACCACTTCAGTGCCGGCGACTTCGCGTGTGGCAGGATCACGTTGGCCCGGATGTTGTCCGGGCCCCACTCCGAGGCCGCGCCGCGCGTGAAGGCACGCACAGCCTCCTTCACCGCCGCGTAGGCGCCGTAGCCCGTGGCATCCCAGCGGCGCGCGGCCGTGCTCGCGAGATTGATGATGCAGCCATCCCCCTTCAGGTGCGGATAGCAGAGCTTCATCATGCGAAAGGTCGCCAGCGGGCCCGACTCCCAGCCTTCGGAGACCTGCTCGTCGCTGAGTGCGTTGAGCGGCCCGAGCGGAACCTGCTGTGCGTTGTTCACCAGAATCTGCACGCCGCCGAACGTGGCGACGGTCTCGTCGACGCAGCGGGACAGGTCGGCGGCACTCTTCACATCGCCCCCGATCGGATGCGCGACGCCGCCGCGCTTCTCGATCAGACGGCTCGTCTCCTCGACCTTCGCGAGAGTGCGACCCATGGCCGCTACCTTGGCGCCCTTGCTCGCCAGCGCCAGCGCGATGCCCTGACCCACGCCCTGACCGGCGCCGGTCACGATCGCCACCTTTCCGTTCAACATCACGCGTCCTCCTGGTTGATCGCCCACGAGCCGAGATTCTATCATCCGAACCAGCTCAGCCGGCCTGGAGATTCGTGGTCGGCGCAAGCGATCCTCTGGACTTCGAAACTCGGGCGTCGCTCAGAAGCGATACTGCAGGCCGAGCCCGACGGTGCCGTACTCCTCGCCGGAAACCTCACCGGTCGGCACCAGGTAGGACGCCTCTATGTCGATGACGACCTGCTCACTGGCGTAGAGGTCGACGCCGGCGCCGAAGCGCGCAGCGAAACCCACATCGACCTCGTATGGCTTCTTGAACTTGCTCGCCTTCAGCTCGGTATTCACGACCAGAACGCCGGCGCCCAGCAGCGCGTAGGGCTGCACGCGACCCGTCAGTGCAAAGAGTTTTGCCGCCAGCGTGGCCTGATGCGTGTCGATCTCGGCGTCGCCGTTTTCCAGGTCGAGGTCCGGATCGTCGAACTCCCGTATCGCGCCGTTCGAATCGAAGCCCTCGAGCCATTCGTAACGCAGCTCCGCAGCCAGGTGCGGCAGAACGCGGTAGCCGAGCTTGCCGCTCACTCCCGCGCTGTCGTCGAACGCGCGATCGAAGTTCTCGATTGCGTAGAGACCCGAGAGCCCGACGTACCAGCCAGGACGCGCGAAGGTATCGGGCTCTTTCTCTGCCGCGGCAACACCCGCGACGACGAACGTCGCGACGAACACCATGACGCAAAAAACCATCGGGCTGACGTTCATGCGGGCTGCTCTCGACAAATCGCGCTCCTGTCCAATGCGTCCGCGGTTCTATTCGACTCGCCCGCACCCCGACGAGGGGGCCACGCCGCCGCGGCGGGCGATCGAACGCCACGACACCACTTCTGCCCTAGTCAGCCTCCGACAGCGGCGGAAAGTCGGTGTAGCCGTCCGGGCCCTGCGTGTAGAGCTTCTTCGGGTCGAAACGCGCCAGCGGCGCGCCCCGGCGGAAACGCTCGACGAGATCCGGATTCCCGATGTAGGCACGCGCAAAGGCGATGGCTTCACCCGCGCCCTCGTCCATGGCGCGCTTGGCCTCGTCGAGCTTGTAGCCGTCGTTCAGGATCAGCGGCCCGTCGAAGTGCCTGCGCGCCAGCGCAATGTTATCGAGCACGGCATCGTGCAGGCGGATCACGTGCAGGTAGGCTAGGCCCAGCGGATTCGCCGCACGCAGCAAGGCAGTGAAGGTCTCCTCGGGGTCGTCGTCCGAGAGATCGTTGAACGGATTTCCCGGGCAGATCCTCAGCCCCACACGATCGGCGCCCGCCACGCTCGTCATGGCCTCCAACACCTCGACCGGGAAGCGGATTCGGTTCTCCAGCGAGCCGCCATAGGCATCGTCGCGCCGATTGGTGCCCGTCGACAAGAACTGCGCCGGCAGGTAACCGCTGCTGCCGTGAAGCTCGACGCCATCGAAGCCCGAGTCGAAGGCCTTCTGCGTCGCGCAGCGATACTCCTCGACCACGCCGGCGATCTCGTCGCCTCGCAACGCGCGCGGCGGCGAGAACGGCTGCATGCCCGAGGTATCCGTGTACATCTCGCCCCGCGCCGCGATGGCGGATGGCGCAAGCGTCTCCGCATCCGCCGGCTTGTTGTCCGCATGGCAGACACGCCCACAGTGCATCAGCTGGGCGACGATCGTGCCCCCCTCGGCATGCACGGCCTCGCAGACTCGGCGCCACCCCTCGACGTGCGCCGGCGTCACGAGACCCGGCGTACGGCAGTAGCCCTTGCCAGCGAAGCTCGGATAGATGCCCTCGCTGACGATCATCCCGGCGCTGGCCCGCTGCCGGTAGTACTCGACGACGAGATCCGTGGGCTCATCGTTCCGGCCCGCACGGGAGCGCGTCATCGGCGCCATCACGACGCGGTTTCGCAGCTCGAGCTGGCCGAGGCGGACGGATTCGAAGAGGCGGCTCATGGATGGATGGCCTTTCTCGCGAGCGAGGCACGGGGCCGCAATGTGCCAGTCTTTGCGCTGCTTGCCCAGTATCTAGGCCGCCAGCGCGGATCTCACCGCCAACCGGCCCCAGGACGAGGGGAGAGGACACAGGTGATCGCGCTCGGGCTCTCGCTTCGCGTCAGCGCGGCGATCGATCACTGCTTCAAGCGAGCGCTCCGCTCTCGAGCTCCTTCACAGCGTACTCACAGGCGCGCGCCGTCAGCGCCATGTAGGTGATCGATGGGTTCTGGCAGGCAGAAGACGTCATCGCCGAGCCGTCCGTCACGAAGAGGTTCGCAACGTCATGGGCCTGATTGAATCCATTGAGCACCGAAGTGCGCGGGTTGCGCCCCATGCGCGCGGTGCCCATTTCGTGAATCGCGTCGCCCCCCGGCCCCGGCGTGCCTCCGAGCGGAATGATGTTGACCCCGCCGGCGGCCTTCAGCATTGCGATCGCCTCGGCCTGCATGTCCTTGCACATGGCACGCTCGTTGTCGCTCCACTGCATGTGGATGTCGAGCTGCGGAATTCCCCAGCGATCCCTGTGCGTCTCCGACAACCTGGCCCGATTCACCGGATTGGGCAGACACTCGCCGAAGCCAGCGAGGAGCATGAGCCACGGTCCAGGGCTCGTCAGCGTCTGCTTCCACTCCGCGCCGAAACCGGGCTGCGAGAGGGCCGCCCCCCAGCCGAACCGAATGGCCATGCCCTGGTAGCCGTAGCCACGTGTGAACTCGCCGTGCGGTTCATCGACGTTTCGAAAGCGCGGAATGTAAGTGCCGTTGGGACGGTGCCCCTTGTAGCCCGTGCTCTCGAAGCCCGGCATCACCGCCACCGCGCCCGTGCCGAACGTGTGATCCATCAGGTGATGACCGAGCACGCCGCTCGAGTTGGCGAGACCATTCGGCGCGTGCTCGCTGCGTGAGTTGAGCAAGATCTGCGTCGATCCGAGCGTCGAGGCACATAAGAAGACGAGCTTGGCCCCAAAGAAGTGCCGCTCATTCGAGTCCGCATCGATGACGTGCACGCCCGTCACTCGGCGGGTCTTCGCGTCGTACGCCAGCTTCTCGACGATCGCGCGCGTACGCACCTCCAGACGTCCGGTCTGCTGCGCAGCCGGCAGCGTCGAACCCTGAGTGCTGAAGTACGAAGCCGTCGAGCAGCCGCGCTGGCAGAGCAAGCAGTAGTGGCACGGCGCTCGGCCCCGATGCTCCCGCGTCAAAACGGCCACGCGGCCGATCGTCATGCGACGCTCGGGGAAGGCAGCCTCGATGCGCTGCTTCGCGGCCGCCTCGACGCAGTTGAAATCCATCGGCGGCAGAAACCTGCCGTCCGGAAGCTGTGGCAACCCTTCGGCCCGACCGCTCACTCCGATGAAGTCTTCGACGTGATCGTACCAGGGCGCGATATCCCCGTAGCGGATCGGCCAGTCGACGCCGTGCCCGTCCTGGGCATTGGCTTCGAAGTCGAGGTCGCTCCAGCGGTAGACCTGCCGGCCCCAGACGAGCGAGCGCCCTCCGAACACATCGGTGCGCACCCATCTGAACGGCTGTTCCGAGCTGCTCTGGTACGGGATGTCCTCGTCCCGCGCCCAGAACTGCAGATTGCCTTCCTCTACCGAGGCGGTGGACTTCGACACGCCATAGTGCGCGTCGATCAGCTTGCGGTCTCCCTTGCCGCGAAACGGGAATTGCCAGGGCGCCCGGTGCTCGCCGACATAGCCACTGCCGTGCTCGAGGGGCCGACCGCGCTCGAGCATGAGCACGCGCAGCCCGCGCTCCGTCAGCTCCTTGGCGGCCCAGCCACCGCTGATGCCGGAACCGACCACGATGGCGTCATAGGGGGACTCGCTGCTCATCTTTCACATCACGTGGGTGCGGCCGTCGTCTTCGAACGGCACACAGCCTTCGAAGTCGCCGTGCACGGGTGCGAACTGAAAGTGGTGCTGTGCCGCCACGCTCGAGGTGCAGTAGCCGACGGCCACGAGCTCGCGCAGCGCCTGGAAGAACGCGGGCGGAGGCGGCGTCGCCGCGCCGCTGAAGCCGGAAAAGCCGCCAGCGCTGGCGCCAGCAGCAGCCAGCTGCGCCAACCCTTCCTTCTGGAGCTCGGAGAGAATCGCGATCTGATCCAGCTCGTCCGCGTCGACGAAGCCAACCCCGCTGCGTGCCTGAGCCCGCGCCTCGAGCTCCTCGAGCCCGGCGATCAACATCACCCGCTCGGGTTCGTAGTAGTAGTCGACCAGCATCATTTCCACGAAGTCCGGAACACCCGCGTCGAGCGCCCCGGGCGTATCGGTCTCCGGCAGGATCAGGTCGACAGCGCGCACGAGGCGAGCGCGCTGCGCTGCATCGAGCACTCGACGACTCGGAGCTCGCGTGGCATCCGGCTGCCACAGCTGCAGTGCACGGGTGCAGCCGGCGGAGAGCACGCCACCCGCCAGCACTGCCGCGCGGCTCAGGAATTCCCGTCGCTGGAGAGGCATGACCCACGGCTCCTGTTCCCGCTGCAGACGGCGAGACATCGAGTTTGCCATCCGCACTCGCGCGGGTCCAGCAGCGCGTCCACCGCGAAGATCGCGGCGGGCCAGATCATGCGACCGCGGCCCACTCGCGCTTCATGAAGGTGAGGGCTTGCGCGGCGAGCTGCTCCGCATCCTCGAAGAGTGGTCGCCAGATCCGGGTCGCCGCGGCCAGGCTCGGCTGCACGTGGTCGAAGGCCTCGACGGTGAGCCAGCCGTCGTAGCCGGTGCGGGCGAGCGCCCGAAATGTCTCACTCCAATTCACCTGCCCGCGGCCCGGCGTTCCGCGATCGTTCTCCGCGATGTGCACGTGCTCGAGCACCGCCGCGCAGCTCTCCAGTGCAGCGGCGACGTCCCTCTCCTCGATGTGCGCATGAAAGGTGTCGTAGTGGACACCCAGATTCGCGCGGCCGACGTCCCGGGCGAAACGTGCGGTGTCGGCGGCCGTGTTGAGCAGATAGATCTCGAAGCGATTCAGGAACTCGAGCGCGAGCGTCACATCGACCCGCGCTGCGTAATCGGCCGCCTCGCGCAACACCTCGACGCTGCGCGCCCACTCTTCATCCGTCGGGCCGGCGCCCGAGAAGGCCCCGACCGCGGCGTAGAGCGGTCCGGCGAGAAGATCGCAGCCGGCGGCCTCGCAGCAGTCGATCGCCCGCCGCGTGCCTTCGAGGGCCGCAGCGCGGACGGCGGCGGACGGCGAGAGCGGATCGTCCTCCGGCGTGCGAATGGCCACCGCCGTGCACGCAAGCCCCATGTCGGCGAGGCGCTGCCCGAGCTGCGCGTACACCTCGGGCTGCGGATCGAAGATCGGGAGCTCGAGGCCGTCGTAGCCGATGGCCGCCAGGCGCTCGTACAGCGGGAGCAACGACTCCTGTGTCGGGTCACCGGTCCACAACAATAGATTGATGCCGAACCTCATCGCTTCAGCTCCTCCTCGGGCGGCCGCACGGCCTTCGAACGCTGCGCCCGGCATTCGCGGATCGGCCGGCGCGCCTCGCGAAAGCCCGACCCCTCGGAAGCATCGGTGTAGCCAACGCGCTCGCCGCGCCAGTCAACCCCCGATCCCGGCGCCTCGAGGCCGATCGAAGCTCGTCACGCCTGCATCGGGCGCACTCCTCAGGCTTCCCTCTGCACGCCGAAGCGCTCGATGTAGAAGGCATACCGCTCGTAGAGCTCCGACGGGTCGATGCCGAAGTCGCCCTTCAAATCATAAACGATGCGGCCGTGCTTGCCGCGCGGATGGTCGACCGCATAGTTCGCCATCTTTCGGCGCACGTCTTCTGTCATCGGCTGGCCTGCGGTCGCGTAGATGCGCTCGATCATCGCCACGTCGTCCGTCATGAACTCGTGGAACGGCACGTGGATCGTCCGGTCCTGGGGCAGCTTGTCGCAATCGCGAACGCAAGCCTCCAGCATGCGGTGGATCCGATCCGCCCAGTAGGCCGCGATCTTCTCTGGCTCCACCGCATCGCGGCTCATGCGCGCCGTGTAGGCCATCATCGTGATCATCGATGTCGCGACGGAAACCGGATCGCGGTGCGGAAAGACGAATGTGGCGTCCGGAAACACCTCGACCAGGGTGCTGATCCGTTCCATGTGCTGCGGCGACTTCAGGATCCAACGCTCCGGGCCACGCATCCACTGCAACGCCTCGAGCGCACGCTTCAGGAAGCGATAGCTGGGCAGTGGATCCATGGCGAGGTAGTAGTCGCGCCACTTCGTCGACAGGGCGTAGTTGTCCATCAGCACCGTCGAGAAGTCGAAGAGCTGGAGGAAGACCTCCTCCTCGATGTGATCGAGGCGCATCTCGTGCATGCTCTTGAAGTGCGGCATCACCTGCTCCTGCAGGGTCAGCTGTTGGCGACAGCGCTCGATCCGCGGGTCTTCCGCGAAATCACCCGCCTGCTCCTCCGCGGAGGGGAATGGCTCCATCGCCTCCCAGTAGCGCAGGGAGCGCCAACGATCGTCGACGGCGACCAGGTTCAGCATGTGCGTGGTGCCGCTGCGCGGGAGCCCCGCGATGATGACCGGGCGGCGGATCTCGACCTCTGCGATCTCCGGGTGCTCGCGGTAGAGGGCCTCGAGGCGCGAACGCTGCACGACGTAGCGAACGCAGTAGCTGAAGTGGAGCCCACGACCAAGCGGACTCAGGCCGGGATCCTCAGCGCAGGCCGAGAGGATGACGCCCATCCGCTCGCGATAGGCATCGTCCATCCAGGCGAAAGTGGCTCCCTCTTGCGCCGCGGCCGCGAGCACGGCGTCGACGCTGAGCGTGATGGGCTGGGCGGCGGCGCCCTCGATCATGCCCTTCACCAGATCGGTGTGCTCGGGGTTCGCGAGATCGCTGATGCGAATGTCCGAGGGGCGGCTCGTCATGCCAGCGCGGGCGCCTTCCACATGGGGAACACCTTCTCGGGATCACACTCCTCGTCGACGATCCACTTGCACATGCGCCGCACCGGCTCGATGGCGTCCTGGGGCATCGCCGTCGTGACGTGACAGGCGTAGCCGAGCGACGTCAGGCGCTGCGCGCCGAAGAGCGGCAACTGGTCGCGCAGCTCGCGCTTCAGGCTCTCGGGAAAGATCCCCACGGTCTGGGTATAGGCGTTCACGGCTTCGGTCACCTTCTTGATGTCGTCGACCGGCACCAGGTTGGCGACCCGGCCCGACAGCATGGGAGAGTAGTCCACCGGCTCGTCCATCTGCGAGACGATGACGGCGCCCTCGCCATCTTCGCCCCCGATCACGCGGAACCAGTCCTCCGTCATGCGCGACGCCTCGATGTGGTCCCGCAGCTCGCGATCGAAGCTCTTGGGCTTGCTGCTGATGTGCTCCGGCAGCGCCACCAGCTTCTCGTAGATGCGCTGACCGAGGCGATTGGCACGCTCGATGCCCTGTGCATCGCTGCCGCACAGCACATAGATGACCCGCGCACTGGCGCAGGCCTCCTGATTGGCCACGCCGATGTCGCAGGCGGCCCGCAGGGCGACCTCGTCGAGGGTCTCCTCGCTCTGGAAGGCTTCGGGGCCGATGATGGTCGCGCTTCGCTTCGGGTCGAGACCGATCATCTCGAGACCCGGCTGGATGTAACGGGTCACGTGCTTCACCGACGCAAAGCCGCCCCAGGCCACGATCTTCTCGATGTTCTCGGGGCGATACAGAGGCTGCTCCACCTCGAGATCTCCACCCTTCCAATACGCCACCGCCAGGTGCTTCGTCAGCGGGTGGTTCGGCGCCACCTCGGCCAGCGTGCGCGCGATGGCCAGCGCCGTGAGCGGATCGTTCGACGGCACCTTGATGATGGCGTCGCTGCGAGTGATGGCGTTGCGGATGATGGTCACCGCGGACACCAGGCCACCGTTTCCCGCCGGCACGTGCAGCGCGCGCGAGCCGAAGGCTCGGATGCGCACCTCGCGCCCATCGCGAAGCGTGCGCGGCACCCAGCCCTCGAGATAATCGATGCCGATGCGCGTCTCGGCAATCTCGCGAATGCTCTCGCGATCGAAGGCATACGGCAGCGTCGTGTAGCTGTTTGCGAGCAGCGCCGGCGGATAGTTCGCGGCCACGAGCCCGGCGGCGTAGGCCTGCTGGAGGTGCTTGTTCTTCTCGAAATCAAGCGCGCGGCCGAGCTCCTCGAGCACGTCGAGGATCTCCTCGAACGAAATTTCGTAGAGATCCGCCATGGCCAGCGGGCTCGAGAGCGGCAGCCGGTCGATGTACTGCGCCGTGTCGGGTGCTTCGAAGGTGCCGCTGCCGCGGCGCCCGCCGAACGTCTTCCAGTCTTCCTCGATCACCTCTCCCCGCAGGAAGAGCGGTACCCGGAATTCACTCATCCCTCGAACTCCCTCATGAAATTGACCGCCTCATCGTGCACGTCCTGCGTGGCGGCACAGGTGATGCGATCGTCCTCGACGCCCTGCTTCTCGCTGTAGCGCATGATGTCGTGCGCGATGTGGACGCTGGCGAGCCCGCAGCTGCAGGGCGTATCCCAATCGATGCTGATCTCGTCACCCGAGATGATGCCACCCCAATGGCTCTGGTTGACAAAATCGTAGAAGGCAGCGCGGCCCGTCTGCACGCCGCTACGCGGCAGCGGCTCGCTGGTGTCCGGGTCGAGCAGGAAGGGAATCACCCAGGGCTGAACGTGGTAGCGGTTCTCGTCGCACGCCCAGTGCAGCGCGCTGATCTCCGACATGCCGTAGCCCTCCTGGATGCGCTCGACACCCAGGAACTCCTTGATCACTTCCATGTAGTTCTCCGGCAGTACGTGCCCCTTCGTGCCGCCGCCTGTCAGGATGGCCGAGTTCTTGGCAAAGACGTTCTTCACGCCGCGCTCGAGCCCGGCGGCGGCCAGCTCGTACATGAGCGTGTAGGTCCCGGTCATGAAGACGCGTTGGCCCGCCAGCTGACTGGTGATGCGCGCGAAGAAGGCCTTCATCTCCTCGGGGCGACGCGCCTCCATGGCCTCGAACTCCTGCTTGCGCGCCAACAGCTTCGGATCGATCTGGACGCGGTCGAGCTCGCCGCGCGAAGCCGCGGCCCTCAGCTTGCTGGCCAGGAACATCAAGTCGGTGCTGATGGCGTCGGAATAGAGTGCATGGAACCTGTTCTCGTCATTTCCGGTGAACTCGCGCTTCAGCAGCTCGACCATTCGCAGGTGCCCGAGCTTGCCGCTCGAGTAGTTGGGCCAGATCACGTCGACGACCGGCTCGAGCTCCTCGCGCGTCGGCTCCTTCCCGAACGTCTGGAAGAGAAAGAGCCGCCAGAGCCGCATGTTGTAGAAGCCGCCGTGCTCGTCCTTCGGGATGATGGAAATCGTGCCGGTCGTGCCGGACGATGTGATCACCCGCAGCTCGGACTGGGCATCGAGGCGATCGATCCACTCTTCGATGCTGTCGCAGCCTTCACAGTCGACCTCCGACAGATCCTTGGTGGTGAGCTTCTGGAGCCACGCCGTCATCAGATCGAAGCGCTTCTTGTCGAACAGCGCCGCCGGGTACGACTTGAACGCCGTGTGGGCGAAGAAGAGCGGCACGAGATCGTCGAACTCCTTCACCTCCTTGATCTCGAGTCGGTCCGCCAGATTGCGCACCATCTCGATGTTCTGTCGGTGATCGGCAAAGCGGCGCGACATGGCCTCGCGCTGGAGCGCTTCGAGCTCGTCGCGGGGCAGCATGTGCATCTTGGTGATCGAGCCGTCGAAGTAGTCGATCGGATCGTTCATGAAGCTGTCGATGTTCTTCTCAGCCATGGGTGTGCCCTCCTTCACGGGGTCTGGAGCTCCGCGGTCGAAACCGCAAAGAGATCGAGAAGCGCCTGCGCGGCCTGCTCGAGTCCGGCCGACAGGTCGTAGTCGCCACTGGCGCTCCAGTTGGTGAGCGCCGTGGTGATGGCGCCGAGCAGGAGATCCGCGAGCACTTCGGGGCGATGCCGACGCGTCACTTCGTCGCGGGCAACGCCGTCCGCAACGAAGCGCAGTGCCGCGCGCCCCAGGCTGCCGGAGCGGATCACCTCGTTGCCGGCTTCGAGCCGCAGGTGCAGCATCTCGCCCACCAGCTCGCGATACGCCGGCCGCGCAGACACGTAACCGCCGATGGAGGCGAAGAGCTCGAGCAGGCGCTCGGCAAAGGCGCGCGGATCGTCGCGCTGCGCATCGATGAGCGCGGCGAGCTGCGCGGCGCGCTGCCGACCGATGGCCTGGTACAGATGCTCGCGGGTCTCGAAGTGGTTGAAGAAGGTGCGCAGGGCGACATCGGCCCGCTCGCAGACCTCCTCGAGCCGAGTGGCCCGGATGCCCTTTTCCTGAAACAGCTCGATGGCGGCATCGAGAAGCGCGGCACGACTGCGCTGGCGTCGCAGCTCGAACCGATTGGCGGGGACGGGAGCATTGGCTTCGGTCACGGGCTGCAGTCTATCTCAATTTTGCACATAGATGCAATACTGCGTTCAACTGCACTAATTCAGTTCGGCAGCAGCCCGTTTCTCCAGTGAATTCAAGTGGCTACCGTGCGAGCCCAGCCCGTGAGGGAGGGTATTTTCTCGCGATGCCCGGCGCGCGCCTCTCGATCGCGATGACCACCTGCAACGGCACGGCGTACATCCGCGAGCAGCTCGAGAGCTTTGCGGCGCAGACGCGCCCGCCCCACGAACTGGTGGTGTGTGACGACGTCTCCAGCGACGACACCGTGGCGCAGCTGGAGGCCTTTGCCGCTCGCGCGCCGTTTCCGGTCCGCATCGAACGCAACCCGACCAACCTCACCACGACGCCGAACTTCGCCAAGGCGATCGGCCTGTGCAGCGGCGACGTGATCTTTCTCTCCGACCAGGACGACGTGTGGCTGCCCGGCAAGCTTGCCGCCATGGGCGAGGTATTCGACGCCGAGCCCGCGGTCGGCGCGGCGATCTGCAACGGCACGGTGTGCAACGAAGCCCTCGAGGCGATCGGGCACGATCTCTGGGGGGCCCTGTGGTTCCACGCCCGGGAGCGGCGCGCGGTTCGGGAGGGGCGCGCGACCGAGGTGTTCGCGAAGCACGTCGTGGCATCGGGCAACACCCTCGCCTTTCGATCGCGCTACCGGGACCTGGTGCTGCCGTTTCCCGATCTGCACGACTGCGCCGACGCCTGGATCGCATTCCTGATCGCGTCGGTGGCGGAGTTTCGTCTCGTCGAGCAGCCGCTGATCCGTTACCGCGTGCACGGCAAGAATCAGTTCGGCACCCGGCGTCCCGGCCTGCGCGAGCAGATCCAGCGCGCGCGCTGGCAGATCTCGTCTGGCCTGTTCGCTCACGCGGTGCGGCTCTTCACCGCCATCGAGGAGCGCCTGCGCAACGCCGACGCGCTGGAGCTGCGCATCCACCCCGGAACCCTCGAGCTCGTGGGCGGCCGCATCGCGCACTTCGAAGTCCGCGACGCCATGCCGGGCAACATCTGGCAGCGACTGCCACAGGTCGCACGAGAGATCCGCTCGGGGGCGTACTGGCACTACTCCTACGGGGTGAAGAGCATCGCGCAGGATCTCTTGCTGCGCTGACCGGAGACGACGCGGGCTGCCGAGCGGGGCCGGCCTGCTGCCGGCCGCGGAGATCGAGGAGCTAGGCCTCGGACTCGCGAGGAGGAAATCCGCAGAGCTCGTCGAGCACGGCGCGCAGCTCGCAGTCGGCGTCGCGAAACTTGAGGCCCATGCCGAAGGCCTCGGTGCTGAACTCGGGCCCCACGTTGTTCGAAACGACGCTGACGCGGCTCGAATAGATCGAGCCGGTGTCGACGACGTGCACGCGCAGCTCGAGCTGCGTACCTCGTTCCGGTGGGAATGGCGTGTGCACGAAGAGCCCCACGGGCCGCACGTTCAACATCACACAGGCCTCGAGCTCTGCCTCGTCCTTCAACTCGACCAGCAGTCGCACCTGGCCTTTCTTTGCCAGGGCCGGCGAGTCCGGAAATGCTGCCTCGAGCCGGCGCCCCAGGTCGAGCCAGCGCTGATACTCGAGGGGCGTCACACCGTCGCCGCGCCGGCGGGCGTTCAAGCCGGCAAACTCGCGAAGCATGTCCTGGGCGGAGGGCGCGGCACGGCGCATCCACTTCGTATCGTCCGGCGAGAGCGGAAGGTGTAGGCACCCTCTGCCTCGGCCCGTGCCGGCGGATGTTCGTGCCACGCGGGTCCGGCCAGCAATTCCGCCCAGGGGTAAATGGGAGCGTCCCCCGTCCGCACGGGAAGCGGCACAGCTGATACACTGCCCGACCGGAGGATGCCATGACAGCAGACATCGCCACGCGCTTCGACCTCGGAGATGTCGACCAGATCGGTTACGTGGTCTCGGACATCGAGCAAGCCATCCCTCGTTTCGCCCAGCTCTTCGGCGAATGCACGCGCATGGATTCGACGGCAGCCGACACCGTGTTTCGCGGCAAGAAATCGGACGTGACGCTCAAGCTCGCTTTCTTCCGTTCGGGACCCATCGAGATCGAACTCATCGAGCCGGTCTCGGGCGCGGGCCCGCACCAGGAATTTCTCGACAACGGCGGCGAAGGCACTCACCACGTGCGCTTTCGCGTCACCGACCTCGACGCGAAGCTCCCAGAGCTCAACGCAGCCGGTTACGAGACCGTCTGGTACAGCCGTTTCACTCCGGAGATCGCCTGGGCCTACCTCGAGACGCCGCGCCCGGAAGGCGGCGGCGTCTTCGAGCTGCTGGAGATGCCCTAGGAGCCCGCGCACCTGCGCTGGAGCTTCGCGATCACGTTCTCCGCAAAGGCCTCCGCCGCCTGGATCTTCTGCTCGACCGTCATGGTGTCGGGCTCGCAGGGGTTGCGCGCGCCGGCACTGAGCTCGGCGACGCCCGCGTCTTCGAGGCGCCTGATGTCGTCGAGCCCCCCGATGTCGGTCACACCGGCGTGGATGAAGAATGGCTCGTTCTGCTTGCCGTACTCCTTCCGAAGGGCCTGGAGCCTGGCGACGGTCTCGAGCGTGTAGGCCCAGGATCGCTGAAGGCCAAGAGCATCGGAGTCTCCTCGGAAATGGAGACGCTACCTACCCTAGACCGCACGCTGGTCGATTGGGAGCGAGTGCCGATCAAGGCTGGCGGGGACTGCGCCGCACCTCGACCAGGATCCCCGAAAGGTGCGACATGCCGGACAACTTCTCGATGTTGTCGTAGCCATCTCCCGCCAGCAGGTTCGAGTTCACGCCTGGGTGCTTCTGCGCGTGCCGCAAACCGTCGGCCCTCGCATGCCCCCAGCACTGCGGAATCGCGATGGTGCGCGGCATCATCTCATCGGTGACGCGCACCGGGATCACGATGCGGCCGTACAACGACTCGACCTCGACCGGGTCGCCGTCAACGACGCCGATGCGCTCGGCGTCGTCCGAACTCATATGGACGTAGTTGGTCACGTCGCGCACCAGCTGTTCCGAATTGGCGGAAGAGGTGTTCATGCGCCGCACCTCCCGCATGCCGATCAATTTGAGCCTGTCGCCGTTGGCGATCTCGTCGGCGAAGCGCGTTTCGACCTGCTCGAGAAACGTCTCCCTGTACTCTTCTGGAGCCAGATCCACCTTGCCGTCGGCTGTGAGCACGCGATCCGTCCCCAGGAAATTCCCGCCACGATTCTCCGGAAGCAGCAGTCCGTGCGGATGCTCCCGCGCCATCTGCTTCGTGCCCGGAACACCGCCCTTCTTCAGCATGCCGTTCACCAGCATGTCCGGAACGTCGACGAATCTTCCGAAGCGAGTGTGGCTGAGACGCGCCGCAAGCTTCGCGCCGAAACTCACCAGGCGATGGTCGAAGAGCCGTACGCCCATGGCGTCGGCGAGACGCGTGTAGATCCACCACTCGTGGCGCACTCCCCGCGGCGGAGCGACCACGGCCGGCCCATAGGTGATGTACGGCGTCGGCGTGCAGCCAGCAAAGCTCTGCAGCGCGTATGGAAGCTCGCTGCGCTCGAGCCAGGTGGGCGCCGGCAGGATGAAGTCGGCGAGATTGGCCGTCTCGTTGCGAAACAGGTCGATGCAGACCAGCAATTCGAGCTTCTCGAGCGCCCGCTCGAGCCGGCCATCGGGATTGCTGCAGGCCAGCAGCGGATTGCTGGCCTCGATGATCAAGCCGGTGACGTGGCCACCCTCGATATCATCGGCCAGCATGCCCGCGGGCTGCTGGCCGCTCACCGTCGGCAGGTCGTCGTGCCGGTGGTATCCAGTGCGCATCTGCGGCTGATCGTTCACCTGACGGGCCATGTCGAAGAGCCCCTCGCCCATCAATGTGCCGCCGAGCCGATCGAGGTTGCCGCTGATCGCGTTGATCGCCTCGAGCAGCCAGAAACACAGGGTGCCGCTGCGTCCCTGATTCACTCCCGTGGCCATGTAGAGCGCGGCGCCATCTGCGGCTCGATGACTCGCGACGAGATCGCGCAAGCTCCCCGCCGAGACGCCGGTGACCTCTTCCTGACGCTCGGGCGTCCAGCCAGCGACGCACTCGCACAGGGCCGTGAAGTTCTTCATGTGGCGGGCGATGCGATCGGCATCGACACCACCTCGGATCAGCTCGTTGCAGAAGGCGGCGAGGAAGTACACGTCCGTGTCGGGTCGAATGAAGAGGTGCTCGCCGACCGCTGCAGATTCCACGCGCCTCGGATTCACGAAGACCACGCGACCGCCGCGCTTCGCGATCTCGCCCAGCCGCTGCTGCGCGCGTGGCAGGTGGTAGAGGGTGTTGCCCGAGACCACCGGATTGGCGCCCACGATCAGCATGAACTCGGTGCGGTTCACGTCCGGGTACGCGAGCCGCATGGGCGAGCCGTACATGTCTTCGTTCACCCGGAACTTGTTCATCGTGTCGCAGGTACCGGTGCCGTACATGCGGTTCGAGCCGATACCCGCGAAGAGTGCACCGCGAAACATCGGTGCCAGGAGATTCGCGCCGCCGGCGGAGCCGACGAAGTGGCCGAAGCTCTGCGGCCCGTGCTGCGCGATCAACTGCGTCGCCTTCTCGGCGATCGCGTCCAGCGCCCGCGCCCAGGACACCTCGACCCACCTTGCGCCAACTCGCTCGAGCGGCTGGGTCACCCGGTCCGGGCTGTGTTGCACGGACGCCCAACGCGTCCCCTTCACGCAGGCGTAGCCCTGGCTGACCACGTGCTGCGGGTCCGGAACGATGCCGACGACGCGATCGTCCTCGACCTCGACTTCGAGCCCGCACGTGGCCTCGCAGACGCGGCAGAAGGTGAATTTCTTTTCCGACATCCCTCCACTCCGGCACGGGGAAATCCGCATCCCCACCCACTTCGTTACCCTACCTCTTCAGAGGCATCTCATGGCGGACATAGTCGAACTCATCGGTCGCTGGGACGTGGCGGCGCTATCGCGCTGTCGCATCCCCGAAGACCCGACCGCGGTGATCGACCGCGGTCCCGAGGACTCACCCCGGGCGGCCGGCACCACCCGCAAGGCCATCGAGGAGGTCTGGGGTCGGGTGGACGCGCTCTACCGCAGCGGCGTGCACCCGGCGATCCAGATCTGCGTGCGTCGCGGCGGAGCCGTGGCGTTGAATCGCGCCATCGGACACGCCCGGGGCAACGCTCCCGACGAGCCGGAAGACACCCCGAAAGTGCCGATCACGACACAGACACCGATCAACCTGTTTTCGGCGGCCAAGGCCGTCACGGCCATGCTGATCCACAAGCTCGACGAACGTGGCCTTCTGCACCTCGACGACCGGGTGTCGGAGTTCATTCCGGAGTTCGCCCGGCACGACAAGGAGCGCATCACCCTGCGCCACGTGGTGGCCCACCGCGCCGGCATCCCCAACCTGCCGCCGGATTCCATGAATCTCGATCTTCTCGCCTCGCCAGAACTAGTGATCGAGCGGCTCTGCGACCTGAAGCCGGTGTCGCAACCGGGTCGCCTGCTCGCCTATCACGCCGTGTCAGGGGGCTTCCTCCTGGCAGAAGTCGTGCAACGCATCACGGGTCGCAGCTTGCGGGACCTGCTGGCCAGGGAGATCCGCGAGCCGCTGGGCCTGCGCTGGCTGCACTACGGCGTGCCGCGCTCGGACATAGGGCGCGTGGCGGAGAACGCGTTCACCGGTCCGCCGGTTCCGCCGCTCCTCTCGACGATCCTGACCCGCGCACTCGGCACCGATCTCACCCACGTCTGCGAGATGTCGAACGACCCGCGCTTCATCACCGGTCTGATCCCATCGGCGAATCTGTTCACCACCGCCCAGGACGCCGCAGCCTTCTATCAGTGCCTGCTGGACGAGGGCGAGCTCGACGGCGTTCGCGTCTTCGAGCCGCGCACCGTTCACCACGCCATCGACGAGCAGAGTTCCTGGGAGGTCGACCTGACCCTGGGCCTGCCGATTGCCTACAGCACCGGTTTCATGCTCGGGAATCGCTACCTCAGCTTGTACGGCTGGAACCACCCGCGCGCCTTCGGGCATCTCGGCCTCACCAACATCTTCTGCTGGGCAGATCCCGAACGCGAGCTGGCAGGTCCTCAGCTTGCACGCCGTGCGCATGGCACAGCTCCATTCAGCGATCCACGCCGCGTTTCCGCCGCGCCGCAAGCGCCGCCAATCTCGTCGCCGGAGGCAGTCCGCCAGCCACCGGCGGGCAGGTTGATCCGGGGGAAACAGCCACGAGCAGGTGCGCGCCGTCCGGGCGAAGCTCCGTCCGCCACGGGCATCCATGCAGCTTCAGAGAGCCGGCTCAGCGAAGCGTGCCGGCGCTCGTCGTCTGCTCGACCGCAATAGAAAGACGCTGCATATCGCCCACCATCAGCTGCTGGATGCCGAGCGCCCGGCGCAGATTCGCCTCTTCGGCGTGTCCCCTTTCGACCAGCTCGACCTCCCGCTCGAGCCGGCGCCAGGATTCCCGGATGTCATCGCGCATCTGCACGATCTGGGCGCTCTGTGGGGTCTTT